>CAZVVS010000305.1:0-6263 GCA_964630585.1 uncultured Gordonia sp. | reverse complement strand
ACCTTCCTGGGTACGCGTCAACGGCCCGGAGCCACGGCATCACCTTGGTTTCGATTTGGCAGGACCTCGCGCAGATCAAGGCCATCTACGGTGACCGCGCCCAGACCGTGCTCAACAACCACCGGGCGAAGCTGTTCGGTTCGGGCATCGCCGACGATCCGACGCTCGAGTACGTGAGTCGACTGATCGGCGACGAACGACGCACCGAGGTCAACAAGTCCGGCGACCTTCACGGCCCTCGCCGCTCCGTGTCGGAGCACACCTCGTGGAGAAGGTTCGCGCCGGTCGACGCTGTCCGTCGGCTCCGAACTGGTGAAGGCATCCTCCTCTATGGCTCGCTCCCGCCCGTGTGGCTACGGCTCCGAGCCCCCAAGCGCCCTTCGAGCAGCTGACCCGCTGAGTTCCGCCACAGTCAGCAGTGGCAGCAATGACGGCTGGGCGTAGGTCCCGCTCTATCGCGCCGGCAGGACGACAGGAGGCGCTGCAGCGGTACCACCAGCCGGCGGGTTTATCACGGTCCCGGTCCCTCCTCCGGCCCAGGCCCTCCGCAGTCGACCACTCGGCGGTACTACTTCGACACGGTACGAGCCGGAGGGAACGGACGCCGCCCACGAGCCGAGAGCATCAGTCGTCACAAGGCGGATCGGCGAACCCACTCCGGCGGGATAGATCCGGACTGTCGCCCGAGGGAGCCCGCTAGGCGGACTCGAGGCGACGGAGACATTGCCGGTCAACTGGCTCTCTGTCGTCGCCGCCACCGGAGTAACCGCGTTCGACTGCGCGGAGGACGCGCTGGTCCCGATTCCGTTCGAAGCTCGGGCAGTGAACGTGTAGGTCACGCCGTTGGTGAGTCCGCCTATTGTAATCGGCGAAGAGGCACCCGTCGCAGTCCTCCCGCCCGGCGATGCCGTGACCGTGTAGCCATTGACGGCCGGGCCCCCAGACGAGCGGGGCGGCGAGAAGGTCACCGTTGCTGTGCCGTCGCCAGCAGTCGCCGCCGGCGCAACCGGCACCGACGGCGCGCGGCAGGGACTCGCCCCGCTCACGGTCTTCGCCCGGTCCCACGACCAACCGGAGGTCGCCTGCCAGATCTTGCTGTTCGTCGGCCCGAGGCCGGTCGCGCCGCCTGGCCACACGAAGAAACCGGTGTTGCTTCCTCCGTAGTCGTAGAGGACCCCGTAGTCGGCCCTGCCATCGCAGTTGAAGTCGCCAGAGGAAGGCCGACTGTTGGCCCACTCGAACCCACTGTTCGAGCGCCAAGCCGTCGTACCGCTGAGCCAAAGGAGACCACTGGCGGAACCCTTGGTGAGCAAGATGGCGGAATCGCCAGGCGCGTAGTTGTACAGACTGGCGACGTCGTCGTATCCGTCGCCGTTGTAGTCGCCCACCGTCGGCTTCGCGCGATCCCAGGACCATCCGGAAGCCGCCTGCCAGATCTTGCTGCTCGTCGTCCCGAACCCGCTACCGCCCGGCCACACGAAGAACCCTGTGCTGCTACCGCCGTAGTTGTAGAGGACGCCGAGGTCGTCAGCACCGTCGCCGTTGAAGTCTCCAGCCATCACCTTGCTGCGGGCCCACTCGAAGCCCGTGTTCGAACGCCAGGCCGTCGTTCCGCTGTTCCACTGCAGCCCCGTCGCTGAGCCTTTGGTCAGCAAGATTGCAGAATCACCCAAGGCGTAGTCGTAAAAGCTGACAACGTCGTCGTAGCCATCGCCGTTGAAGTCGCCGACCGACAGCTTTGCGCGATCCCACGACCATCCGGAAGCCGCCTGCCAGATCTTGCTGCTCGTCGTCCCGAACCCGCTACCGCCCGGCCACACGAAGAACCCTGTGCTGCTACCGCCGTAGTTGTAGAGAGCCCCGAGGTCGTCAGCACCGTCGCCGTTGAAGTCGCCTGAGACGACCTTGCTTCGTTCCCACTCGAATCCTCCGCGCGAACGCCATGGCGTCGTGCCGTTCCAGGCCAAGCCGCCGGCACCTCCCTTGGAGTACAGGATCGCCGAATCGCCGAGCCCGTAGTTGTAGAAGCTCACCACGTCGTCGTAGCCATCGCCGTTGAAATCACTCCGGCGCGACGAACCCTCATTGCCCGGGCAGCCGTTGTACTCGACCGATCCCGGCAGGCTCGGGCATCGGTCCTGCGAGTCAGCGACACCATCACTGTCCGAGTCAGGGTCGCCGGTACCCGGACCAGCAGCACCGAGGTACCCAATCGGGTCGACCATTCCGACCGTGTTGCCTGTGAGCCCGCAGGTGGACCCACTCACGCGTGCGTCGCTGATCGTCGCCATCTCAGCAGTGCCTGTTCCTGGCTTGAGGCCCAAGTGAAGGTGCGGACCCGAGGCAAGATTTGCGACAGTGGCGATGCGTTGGCCAGCTGTGACGACCGCCCCTACGGCCACCTCGGCATCGACATGGCCATACGTCACCACGAACTTCGATCCATCGGCGCGGCTGTGCTCGACCAGAATCACCGTGGCCCACTCGGTTCCCCACTTAGCACCGACATAGACGACGTTCCCCGCTCCGACGGCATAGACCGCTGCGCCAGCCCCGATGTTTAGATCGAGTGCAAGGTGGGCCGAGTAGGTGCTGCTCCCCGGGAGGTACCACGTGTAGTCAGCACTTCTATCCGCATTCGAACAGCCGAGCGAGTAGGCCCCGAAAAGTGTGTTGACGCCGATTGTTCCCCCGTTCGAACCGGTTCTCGGGTTGACCCACGACGAAGGCCAATCAGCTGTGAAGGGAGTAAGGGCCAACGCTCGCGACTCCATTGAGATGGAAGCCGATGCGACTATTGCGACGACTAGGGCGGCGCGAGCAATCGTCCGCTTCACAACGCCACCTCCTTGGGTGTGCTGGAGTCAGCAGTGCTGCCGTCGCCGAGCTGGCCAACGGCGTTCGCGCCCCAACACATCACAGTGCCCGTGCCGGTGACGGCGCACGAATGGCCGAGCCCTGCGGCAGCCCGACCGGATGAACCCGCGAGCCCCCCGACGCGGACCAACGATCTGGAATCGGTCGTGGTCCCGTTGCCCAGCTGGCCCTGCACGTTGGCGCCGGTGCACGACACGTCGTTGTTGCCGAAGGCCACGCACAGGTGCATCGCCCCGACGGCGATCCCGATGGCCCCAGCGCTCCCGGTCACTTCAGCAGGCGCTAGCCGGTCAGCGGTCGTCCCATCACCGCTCTGCCCGAGTCCGTTTCCACCCCAGCACGTCACGCCAGTGATCGTGAGCGCGCAGGTCGAGAACTCCCCTGCGCCGACCTGTGTCGCTCCGGTGAGACCGGACACAGCAACCGGAGCCGTGGAGTTCGTGGTTGTGCCGTTTCCCAGTTGGCCGTTGGCATTTCTGCCCCAGCAGCGCACGCCACCGTTTGCAACGGTTGCGCAGCTGTGACCGAACCCGGCGGCGATTGCGTTCGCACCTGACACGGCCGTCACCGCTACAGGAGTTGACGAGGCAGCGGTCGAGCCATTGCCGAGCTGGCCAGATGAGTTGTCACCCCAGCACCGAACCTCGCCGTTGCCGACGATCACGCATGTGTGGTTCTCCCCGGCGGCGATCGCCGTGGCACCGGCTATGCCGGTCACGTTTACGGGCGACACTGAGTCGCCGGTGCCTCCGTTGCCAAGCTTGCCGTTCTCGTTGTCGCCCCAGCACCGAACCTCGCCTCCAGCGACGATCGCGCACGTGTGTACGTTGCCGACCGCGACAGCCGACACCCCGGAAAGCCCCCTGACAACCGCGGCAGTTGAGCGGTCGATGGTGGTGCCGTCACCAAGTGCTCCGTCGGTGTTGTCACCCCAGCACCGCGCGGTGCTGTCGGACATGACGGCGCAGGATCGTGCGCCCCCGACCGACGACGCGACGGCGCTCGCCACCGGTTGCTCCGTCGGTGGGCACGCCGTCAGCCCGAAGGCCAACAGACATAGACCAGCCGCCCGAGCGAGACCCTGCCGTCTCGTCCCCACAAACACCCTCCCAAATCTCGTTACCCAGAGGATAGTCCGAGCGTGTGGGCCGTCGCCGTCCGACAACAATGCCCGCTATGTCTCGCGCGCTTAGGTGGGTGTGACAGAGACCAACATCATCAATGGTTTCCCCGGCGACCCGCTCGCCAGCGACCTCGTCGTTGCATGTGAGGAGGCGTGGCGGACGATCCAATCGCATCACCCGGAACTTCCGCCAGTGGTCATGCTCCTTGGCACCGGGGTGGAGCGGGGCCGGCTCGTGAAGCTCGGCCATTGGTGGGGTGGTCGATGGCTCGCCGACGGCGACGTCCGAGGAGAGGTGCTCCTTGCAGGAGAGGCATTGCACCTCAAGCCCGAAGACGTGTTCGAGGTGCTACTCCACGAGGCCGCGCACGGGATCAACGCTGCGCGGGGCGTGAAGGACACGTCACGCGGCGGCCGCTATCACAACGCCCGCTTCAAGAAGACGGCGATCGAGGTCGGCCTCGACGTTGAGCAGGCCGACCCTTATGGCTTCGCCAAGACTTCGGTACGGCCCGAGACCGCCGAGCGGTACGCGATCGAGATCGGTCGACTCGCCGGAGCGATGCGAATTGCCCGCCGGATCCCGCATTCAGCGCTGGGAACCGAGACCACCGCTGAAGGCGCCGAAACGATGGGCCAGGTCGGCGGAGAACCCGGGGAGTCCGACCGACAGAAGGTGCGAACCGCAGAGTGCGCCTGCGGTCGCCGAATGCGAATGGCTCCGACCGTGTTCGCACTCGGTCCGGTGACGTGCGGGAACTGCGGATCCGATTTTGTCATCGATCGCGACCCCCAGCGATCCGAGACCTCCCCGAACGGTTCGCAGCGCGAGCGGGCTGCGAGCCCGAACATCACCGCGACCGCCGACCACGACACCGACGGTGCGGACGGGGTGCTCACTCGTGCTGCTGCTGAAGATGACGGGCACGACGTCCTCCTCCGGCTCGGCGCTTGGCGGCAGGCGTTCGGTACCCAGCACGAACGACAACTCGAGACCACTGACGACGTAGACCACGCTCGAATGACCGCGCTGGCGCGCGCCGTCCTCACTGTGGATGGGGTCCTTCATGGGCGATCCACGATGCTTGGTCCGATCGAGGTCCGGGCGGGTGATCGGGTCTCCGTCTCGCACACGGCGGACGTCCCCGACGGGTGGCTGCCCGAACCGGGCACCCCTGGCACGGTGACCGATGTCGACCGGGACGGGATTGAGGTCACGATCGACTTCGCAACGGCCGGCGTCTACGCCATTGATGCCGGCGGACCTTTGGCGCACGCAATCGTTCACGACTACTGCTCGTCCGACTCCGCGCAGGCGGCACCTTTGCCGATGCCGGACGATTCGGCGGCGGTGGAGATCGACCTGTGAGCCGCCCCGCCCCGGGGACCGACGCCCTTCGCTACGCCGAGGAAGGACGGCCGGTGTTCCCCTGCCACACGCCTACGCCTTCGGGTTGCTCATGTTGCCGACCGGACTGTGCTTCTCCCGGCAAGCATCCCCGGACCCGACAGGGCCTCAAGGACGCTACGACCGACGGCGGTCAGATCGAGGCCTGGTGGCAACAATGGCCCGATGCAAACGTAGGTGTCGTCACCGGACGGCCCTCTGGCCTCGTCGTGATCGACATTGATCCTCGTCACGGCGGTGTCGACTCGATGCGCTCGCTGCTCGACGAGCACGGTCCTCTGCCCCCTGGTCCACGGGTGCGCACCGGCTCTGGCGGCTGGCACCTGTTCTTTCGATCGCCTGAGACTCAGGTCCGGAACTCGGTCAATCGCATTGGCGAGGGCATCGACGTCCGAGCGGACGGCGGATACGTGATCGCTCCGCCAAGCCTGCATCCCGCTGGTGGCCGCTACGAGTGGACCCATGGCGGGAGGGATCCTGACCTCCCCGACTGGTTGGAACGTCTCGTCTCGCCACCTTCCGTCCCGACGCCGGTTCAACGGGATCCGATCCGAGTGTCCGTCGCCATCGATCGTTGGGCGGCGGCTGCACTCCGTGGCGAGGTGGAACGCGTTCGACGCGCTGCAGAGGGTTCGAGGAACCACACTCTGAATCGCTCAGCGTTCGCGCTCGGTCAGATCGCTGGAGCCGGAGTCATCGATGCTTCGGAAGTCGAGCTGCACCTGAAGGACGCTGCGACCTCCATCGGCTTGGGGGAACGGGAGGCGACTCTGACAATCCGGTCGGGTTTGGCGGCCGGACTCGCACGGCCTCGCGGACCGGCGGACCTCCTCAAGCGCCCGCCGGCGGCGCGAC
>CAZVVS010000304.1:0-6296 GCA_964630585.1 uncultured Gordonia sp. | reverse complement strand
TGGCTTCGGCCGAGGGTCCCGTCGTGACCTTAGACAAGCCGGTGCCGCTGCGCCTAACGGTGTTCTTCGAGGTGCTGGCCGAGGCGGCGGCCGTCAGCCCGTTGGTGATCCGCTGCGACGGCACCGACCCAGGACTCCAACGGTGGGCACTGGTCGCCTGGGACGACCCTGACCTGTACGTCATCCAGCCTGGCAAGGCCGACGGCGCCGCCTTGTCCCGCTGCTACCACTACCGGCCAGGGACCTCACCGAAGACCGACATCGCCAACGACGGCCAACCCGACCCGAACCGGGTCCAGGGCCAGACGATGGCCGGCCAGCCACTTCCCACCCGCCTTTCCGGGCTGCTGAGCGAACTTGGAGTACGGCTACGTGACTGACCTGAGACCTACCGACGACGACCGACCCGCTCGTCTCGCCGATTACGTGCGATCGCACGACCTCGCGCTGATGCCCAGGGGTCCAGCCTGGGACGGCCACGTGGGCGGTTGTCTGAGCGACGCAGTCCTCCAGGCCCACCGCAACTACGAGCAGAGCGTCGAACCGCGGGTCCAGCGGTTCTGTCATGAACATCCCGGGGCCTCGACTGTTGGCGGCTTCCTCGACCTGTGCGGTCCGCGCCCCGAAGCCGCGACCCGATGGTGTGAGCTGATCGGCTACCGCAGCCTCTCGCGGGGCACCCGGGTCATCGACCTTGCGGAGCTGTTGTCGTCCCACGGGGTCGAGACCGCCGATGAGGCCCGATCCTGGCTAGCAAACCCGTCGAGTCCCGCCGCGTTGCTCCGCATCCATGGGGTCGGTCCCAAGACGGCGGCCTATCTCGGTGGCCTCTTCGGCGTAGCCCAGGCAGTGGCCGTGGACGTCCGGCTTCAGATGGTCTTGCGAGCCGCAGGGGTCACGTGGACGGGATGGAACGACGCCCGGCAGATCATCGTGGGCACGGCCGACATCCTCGGCGTCGACCCGTGGATCCTCGATGGGGCGCTGTGGACCCACGCCGCCAGCTTCGCCGCGCGAAGCGATACATCTAGCTAGACACCGAAGCGGCTGCGAGAACTCAGTGGGCAGCCCTGAAGGCCACGGCGGAGCGCTCTGAGGCAAGAGACGCTGGAAGGCCAGACTCAGGACTGCGGAGGATGAGAGACCATGAGCAAGCCACGGCGTCGAAAGCGAGGGCACAGGCCGGAGCACGGGCGCGCTCGGGGTGACCCTGATGACTACGTCGACCTTCCGTTCGGCTACATGGCGAGGCGGGGCAGGTTCAACGAGTTGCGCGGCACTCTGTCTGCCGAAGAACACATCAAGGCGACAGATGCACTCATTGAGAGCGCTGCAGATCTGCGTGCCGAACAGGAGCAGCGACGAGCCCGCCTCGAGGAGATTCTCCGTGAGGCCGATGCCATCGATCTAGTCGCGCGGGCAAGCCTCACCTATCTCCAATTTGACCCGAACACATTCAAGGAGTGGGAGAGCGACCGATCTCCCGCTCATGTCGAGTACCTCGCTCTTCAGGCGTTGGGCGTCGGCGACTTCGAGCATAAGAGGATCGACCCGATGCGAGCGTCGCGGCTGACCCTCGAGGCGATCGACATCGTTCGTGAGATGTTTCATGCAGCCTCCCGACTGATCGTCATCGACGGAATCGCAGAGCACAGGGAGCAACCTGGCAACCCGACGGTGGAGTTCAGGCTCAAGACCAGGCTCGAGTCGCTCGGAGTGCGAGGCAGCGGGTACGCCGAGCACCTAACTCAGATCCTCCATGGATGCCTTGACCCGTTCGAAAAGGAGTGCCGGGAGCTAGTCGGATTCACAGCAAGGGAGGCACTGACTCTCGTCGACGGGATCACTGACCTTGTTGCGGATCGGATTGAGCCCCGCCTCCAGGAGGCCACAGCCCAGCGACGCGAGATTCTCCGACAGCTGAAGCGCGAACGTCGCAAGCGCGGAGGCGAACGACATATCCCGGAGTGGATACTCGATCTCCCGCCAAACGAGGCGAAGCTGCATGCTTCGATGTTCACCGCGACGTGGGTGTTCGCTGATTCGCGGGGTCTGGCCTCGGTCACTCCTGAAGCTTTGGCCAGCTACTGCTCCGTCGAAGAGGCGACCTGCCGAGCATTCCTCGATGCCCTTGTCTGCAGTGAAGACCTGTACCAGAGCGAACACCACGCACTCCCCGGAGGCGCACATCCACTCACGACCCATCCGATCCTCCGCGTCGAAGAGGAGTACCTCCTGCCGGTCCCCTCGTCACTCCTCGAGGCCTTGCGGCCACGGATGGAGGACGCGCTCCAAGCCCATCCTCCCGTCTGGGACCGATACGTCCAGGCGCGCGGCCGATACGTCGAACAAGAGGCAGCCACGTTGCTCGCCGGCGCTCTACCAGGGAGCAACTACTGGATCGGGACGAAGTGGAGGTCGAAGAACGACGAAAGTGATCTCGATGGCCTGGTGGCTGTGGACGAGGTCGGCCTCCGACTGCAGTGCAAGGCCGGCCGTCTCAGCGCCTCTTCCCGCAGGGGGGCGCCCGCTCGAATGTTGCGGGATCTCGGCGACCTGATTCAGTCGGCGTCAGAACAGCACGCTTCACTCGCTCGAGCGATCGAGGAGGAAGGTGCATCGCAGATCGGGTTCTCCGCCGAGCAGGCCAGGGCTCTGGGAGCGCGGCTCCAACTGGAGGTCGTGGTTGCGCTTGACGACGTCACCGTCTGGGCAACTGAGACACGAGAGCTCCGATCGGTCGGGGCACTGACACACGATCGGCCCGTACCGTGGGTCTTGTCGCTAAGCGATCTGATGGTGGTGGTGGACCTGCTTCAGGGTGCTCAGCTCATCCACTACCTGCTACGCCGCCAGCGAATTGAGCGAGACGGACGCATCGAGGCGCACGATGAACTCGACTGGGTCGGGCACTACATCGCCGAAGGTCTCTTCTTCGATCGGTTCTTCGATCGTAGCGACCCGCCCGACAAGTTCCGGCTTCTGAGCTACACGGAGCCGATCGACGCCTGGTACTTCACCCGGTCGGGTCTCCGAACGGTCGACACGCCGAAGCCTGCACAACCCCTACCAGCTCTCCTGGCTGGCCTCATCGAGCGCTTGGAAAACCACCGGCCGAACGGCTGGACCCTGGCCGCAGTCGCACTGCTCGATGGCGACCAAGACTCACGTGACCTGTGGGAGCAAGTGCTTCGCAACGCACGCGATCGAATGCCCGTTGAAGGCTGGTCCAACGGCTCCCAGGTCTACAACGATCGACTCGGCGTCACTTTCTACGTCGACCGCCGGACGGCCTGGCCGGAGATTCGCGCCCGGCTAAGCGAGTACACGAAGACGAAGATGGACGAGCTGGACGAGGGGAACTGGATCACCATTGGAGAGGGAGCCACGGGAGGACTCTTCGTTCTCGTGGCCGAACGCGATCCAGTAGACCAGCCGATCGCAGACGTGTTCATCGAGCTGCGCCGCGGTAGTGCCGATGTGGCGTGAGGCCAGAGTCAGAGTTGCGACGCCGACGATCAGCGATTCGAGCGGCCGCGGGCGTCAGACCAGGCCTCGATCTCGGCACGTAGCCAGAACTGACACTTGCCGGACGACGATGCCAGGACTGGCGAAGGGAAGTCGGCGTAGCGGCTCTGGTAGACGCTCACGGCAGTCGGCTTGCTCAGACCAAGCACCTCGGCCACCCCTGCGGCGTCGAGCAGGTCGTCAAGGTCCACACACCGGCCCATCTCCACGATGTTAGTTGTATATCCTCAACTGATAGAGTATTGTTGAGAACATACAACTGAGTGGCCCCGGCGGTGCGCCAACACCCCGGGGCCTGGCCGGAACCTTTGTGGAGGTCCCGACGTGGCTGATGGTACGCCCGCGCTGGCGGGCCTGAGTCCCTCGTGTGCGGTCGAGGCCGTCGCGGCGCACCTGGTTGCCGGGGACGCGGTCAGCGAGCAGAGCTTCGAGCGGCTGGTGGAGCTCATGGGGCGGTTCGCCGGGTTCGTCTCGACGGGCCACGGCGTCACCGACCTCGTAGGCGTCACTCGATCGATGGTCGATGAGTTCGTCGATGCTCCAACGAGCACGGGTGAGACGCCGTCGGCGACGGTTCGGCATCTGCGGCGGTGTGCGGTGCGGCTGCTGTTCCGCAAGGCTCGCCAGCTTGGGCTCGTCGACAGCGATCCGACGCTCGACCTCGAGCTGCCAGCTCGCCGGCCGACGCCGGCGCGGCCGCTGACCGATGCCGAGGTGGAGCGGTGTCGGGCGGCGGCGCTGTACCTGTTCGAGGCCACCCGGCTCCCGGCGGCGTGGGCGTTGGCGGAGGCGGGGATCCGTACTGGGGAGCTGGCCAAGGTCACGGTCGCCGACGTCGACCTCGACGCCGGTGTCGTGCATGCGCCTGGATGCCGTTCGGCCGCAGCGAGGACCGCGCCACTCACGGAGTGGGGTGCGGCCCAGCTCGGTCGACGACTGCGGGCGCTTCCCTCGGATCCTGTTCAGCTGCTGACATACGAGGGCGATGGGTCGCAGAAGTCGAAGCAGGCCTCGTCGTGCATCGCAATCACCGACTGCATGACCCGTGCCGGTCTCGGCCCGGATCCCGCGGTCCGGCCGGTGTCGGTGACCGCGTGGGCTGGACGGAAGGTCTTCGACGAGACCGGCCACATCGATCAGGTCGCTGCTCGTCTCGGGATGCGCAGCCTCGACCGTGCCGCCCGGCTCATCGGGCTCGACCACCGGCCGTCCGATGCCGGCTGAGTCCGCCCGCGGCGTCGGCGCCCTCACCCGCGTCGAGGCCATCCTGCGCAACCCAGAGACCTACCGGCTCGCAAATGCCATCCCGCCGCACATCCCCGGCGAGGGCCGGCCCCGGGACTACCCCGACTTCATGGTCATCGTCTACGAGGCCCTCATCTCCGTGTACGGGTCCGCCCGCCAGGTCGAGGCCGAGCTGAACCACCGCCTCGTGTGGCGGCTCATCCAACGGCTCGTCGCCAAGCGCACCGGAGTCCGGCTGCCAGGCCGGCCGATGAGGCGCCACCACTACCTGTACCTCCGCTCCCGCTACCTCACCCTCGGGTTCGTCCAAGACCAGCTCGGCGAGATCCACCGGACTGCGGCCGCCGATCAGGCCCGGCAGATCGGGCTGCTCGACCCCGACGGCCCGGGATCGTGGACCCACCCTCACCCCACACGGTCGCTCTACGGCGACGGCAAGGTCATCACCCCGCTCTACCGGGCGCACCCCGGCGACGCGAAGCTCGACAAGGCCACCGGCGAGCTCAAGCCACTCAAGGCCGAGCCCGACGCCGGCCTGCACTGGGAAGGCACCGGCGAGACGGCCTGGGGCACCAAGTTCGTCCTCTTCGCCGCGCGCGGCGCCGACGTTCGGTCGAGGATCATCCTCGACGCTGCCTTCGTGCCCGAACCCGGCGGCGAGGCTGCTGCCGCGATGAAGTGCCTCAAGCGGGTGGCTCCGCACACCGCTGGTGCGCAGGCGGTCGTGTACGACACGGCCCTACGGGGCACCCACCACCAGACCGTGCTGCGCGACCTCGGGCTCGTCCCGGTCAACCGGGTCACCGCCGCCCAAGCCGGCTCCAAGAAGAAGCGACGCAACCCCGCCGAGCAACGCCGCGAGAAGACGACCATCGTCGAGACGAAGACCGTCAAGGGTCGGGCGGTGAACCTGTACGCACGCGGCGGGACCCTCGGCGTCGGGCAACTCGACGACCAGGGCGAGCTAAAGTTCGTGCCGCTCTCTCGGATCCGGACGCACCGGACCCAGGACAAGTCGGGGCAGTACCGCTGGTACAACGACTACCGGCTGCCCGACGGCGGCCAGGTCACCGTCCGCCTCCACGGCACCGACGAAGACACCAAGCGACGGCTCAACCGGCCCGAGAACGTGCGGCCCATCCCGCCCACCGACCCCGACTTCGAGATCCTGTTCCGCCAGCGCAACGACGCCGAGTCCATCAACCGAGCCCTCGACGACACCCTCCACCTTCGCCGAGCCCACTCCGTCGGTCACCGCCGCCAATGGCTCAACCTGCTCGGGTTCGCCCTCATGACGAACTCGCTGACGCTCGCCGAACACCGGCGAGCCGGTCCCCCACTCGAACAAGCGGCGTGAACGCCCGGCCCAGCTGACCGACCGGGCCCAGCCGCGTCCCGAACCCGACAGCCACGCCTCGAGCGCCCTCGTAGGCTGCGCACCGGGCCAGCCGACCCCGGCTGGCACTACGCCAAGGCCCGAAAGTCGCCGCCGCACCACCTTTTCTGCCACCTTTTCGACAACC
>CAZVVS010000303.1:3584-6303 GCA_964630585.1 uncultured Gordonia sp. | reverse complement strand
CTCCTTCACCTACACGCTGGCCGGTGGCTCGACGGCGACGGTCAACGTCACGGTCACCTGCGACAACGACGCTCCCGTCAACACGGTGCCCGGCGCCCAGTCGACCAACGAGGACACCAACCTCGTCTTCAGCGGCGCCAGCACGATCTCGGTCGCCGACGTCGACGACGCCGTGCTCACCGTCACCCTGACGGCCACGCACGGCACCCTGACCCTCTCGGGCACCGCCGGGCTCACGTTCACCGACGGCGACGGCACCGCCGACTCGACGATGACCTTCAGCGGTCCGAAGGCGCAGGTCAACGCGGCGCTCGACGGCCTCGTCTTCGCGCCCGCGGGCGACTACAACGGCCCGGCCAGCCTGCAAATCGCCACCACCGATGGCAATTCCACCGACACCGACTCGGTGGCGATCACGGTCGACGCGGTCGAGGACGCCGCCACCGCCGCCAACGACTCCCAGACCGTCGCCGAGGATTCGGCCGCGACCACGATCGACGTGCGCGCCAACGACAGCGACCCCGACGCGACCAAGGACCTGATCACGGCCAAGACCGACGGCGCGCACGGCGCCGTCGCGCTCACCAACGGTGGCGCCGACCTCACCTACACGCCGGCCGCCGATTACTGCGGCCCAGACTCCTTCACCTACACGCTGGCGGGCGGCTCGACCGCGACGGTCGACATCACCGTCACCTGCGACAACGACGCACCCGTCAACACCGTCCCCGGGGCCCAGTCGACCGGCGAGGACACCAGCCTCGTCTTCTCGAGCGCCAACTCGAACGCGATCTCGATCGCCGACGTCGATGCGGGCTCGAGCAGCATCGAGGTCACGATGACCGCGACGCACGGGACGCTGACGCTCGGCTCGACCGCCGGTCTTGTAGTAACCGGCAACGCCACGGACACGGTTGACGCCAGCGGCACGGTCGCCGATCTCAACGCCGCCCTCGCTGGGCTCACCTACGCGCCCACCGCCGACTACAACGGCCCGGCCTCGATCCAGGTCGTCACCGACGACCAGGGCAACACCGGTGCCGGCGGCGCGAAGACGGACACCGACTCGGTCGCGATCAGCGTCAGCGCAGCCAACGACGCCCCGTCGGTGGACCTCGACACCGGCACGGCGGGCAACGACTCGGCCGCCGCCTTCAACGAGACCAACCCGCACACGGGCACCGGGGTCCTGATCGCGCCGAACGCTCAGATCACCGACGTCGACGACGCGAGTATCGAGTCGATGACGGTGGTCCTGACCAACCACCCCGATGGCGACTCGTTCGAGTCGCTCTCGGCAATGCTGGCGCTCCCCGCCCCGATCTCGGGTTCCTACGTCGCGGCCACCGGCACGCTCTCCTTCACGGGCTCCGCGACCAAGGCCGATTACGAATCGGTACTGCAGTCGATCCGCTACGACAACACGAAGAATCCGCCGGACGCTGCCGACCGGGCGATCACCGTCACGGTCAACGACGGCGACGCGGACTCGCTCAGTCGCACGGCGCTCGTCGACGTGATCCCCCTCAACGACCCGCCGAGCCTGGACCTGAACGGTGCCGGCGCCGGCAACGACTCCACCGCCGCGTTCACCGAGGACGCGCCCGCGGTCGCGATCGCCCCGAGCGCCGATGTCGCCGACACCGACGACGCCAACCTCGCCTCGGCGACGGTGACGATCACCAACCTTCAGGACGGTGCCTCCGAGTCCCTGGCTGCCGACACTTCCGGCACCTCGGTCACCGCCAGCTACACCGCCGCCACCGGCGTCCTGCTGCTCAGCGGCGCGGACACGGTCGCCCACTACCAGCAGGTCTTGCGCACGGTCAAGTACGACAACGCCTCCAACACGCCCGGGACCACCGCGCGCGCGGTCACGGTCAAGGTCAACGACGGCCAGGACGACTCGCCGGTGCGAACCGCGACCGTCAGCGTCACCCCGGCTAACGACGCGCCGATCGTCGATCTCAACGGCACCGGGACTGGCGGGATCAACGCCAGCGCCGCCTTCACCGAGGATGGGGGAGCGATCACGCTCGCCGGGCTGACCGACGTCTCTGACGTCGACAACACGAACCTCGTCTCCGCGACGGTGACCCTGACCAACCGGCCCGACGGCTCGGCGGAGTCGCTGTCGGTTGACACCACCGGCACGTCGATCGTTGCCGCTGCCTACGTCCCGGGAACCGGGGTGCTCGCGCTCACCGGCTCCGACACCCTCGCCCATTACCAGCAGGTCCTGCGCACGGTCGAGTACGACAACTCAGACCAGGACCCCGACGCGACCTCGCGCAGCGTCACCTTCAAGGTGAACGATGGCTCCGCCGACTCCGCGACCGCGACCGCGACGACGACGATCACGGTCGTCAACGACGCGCCGGTCGTCGACCTCAACGGCGCCGGCGCCGGGATCGACTCCAACGCCGCGTTCACCGAGGACTCAGCGCCCGCCAACCCCGGCACGGGCGCGGTCTCCCTGGCCGCCGCGGGCACGGTGGCCGACGTCGACAACGCCAACATCAACTCGGCTCAGATCACGCTCACCAACCCGCAGGACGGCGCGTCCGAGTCGCTGTCGGTCAACACCGCCGGCACCTCGGTCACCGCGACCGGCAACAACTCCCACTCGATCACGCTCTCGACCTCGCGCCCGACGGCCGAGTACCAGACCGTCCTGCAGACGCTCAAGTTCAACGACACCTCCAACACGCCGAACACG
>CAZVVS010000303.1:0-3484 GCA_964630585.1 uncultured Gordonia sp. | reverse complement strand
CGCAGGACGGCGGCAAGGTGACGCTGGAGGCCGACGGCGACTTCACCTTCTTCCCGAAGGCCGGCACGAGCTGCACCGACACCCAGGACCAGTTCGACTACACGCTCGCTGACAACGACGCCACCGATCCGGAGACCGACACCGGCACGGTGAAGATCGACCTCGCCAACTGCGTCTGGTACGTGGACAACGCGCTCGGCGCGAACGGCGCCGGCACCTCGACTTCGCCGTTCAACACCCTCGCTGTCTCCGGGGGCGTCGGCCTCAACGGCGCCGGTGGCGCCGGTGATTCCGACTCGGCCGGCGACTTCATCTTCCTCTTCCAGGGCTCGGGCAACTACACCGGCGGCCTGCCGCTGGAGAACACGCAGACGCTGGTCAGCCAGCGCGCCGGGCTGTCGGTCGGCGGCTCGTCCATCTTCAGCTCGACCGGCGCCAACGCGACGATCGCCAACGCCGGCGGCAACGCGCTCACGCTCGCGAGTGGCAACTCGATCCAGGGCATCAACCTGGGCACGACCCCGGCTGGAAGCGCATCGCTGGCCGGGAGCTCGGTCGGCTCCGCGACGATGAACACGACCACCGACGGCACGATCAACAACACGGCCGGGGGCGCGGTCGACATCTCCACCGGAACGGTCGCAATGGCGTTCGCAGACCTGGATTCGTCCGGCGCTACCGGCGACGGAATCCGGCTCGACAACACCGCCGGGACGTTCACGGCCGGCTCCGGCAGCACCCTGACCAACGCCGGCGGGCAGGACGTCGACATCAGCGGCAACAACGCCTCCGACAGCGTCGACTTCACCTACGACGGCACGATCGCCGATTCCACCGGCACCGTCGTCTCGATCGCCAACCAATCGGGTGGCACCAAGGACTTCAACGGTGCGATCGGAACCGCTGGCTCGCCGGCTGGAGCGATCTCGCTGAGCAGCAACACGGGCGCGACGGTGCGCTTCGACCGCAGCACGATCCTGTCGACCGGAGCTGCCAACGCGTTCTCGGCGACCGGCGGCGGCACCGTCGTGGTCACCGATCCGGACGGGCCCGGCGTCGGCGCCGACAACACGCTCGTGACCACGACCGGGACGGCCCTCAACGTCGCCAATACGACGATCGGGGCCAACGGCCTCAACTTCAAGTCGATCTCGGCCAGCGGGGCGACGAACGGGATCGTTCTGAACACCACCGGGTCGAGCGGCGGGCTGACCGTGACGGGCAACTCGAGCGGGTTGTGTGGGGGTCAGGTCACCCCGAACGCGGTCGGGGTTCTCGCGACCGTCGTCGCCCCCGTGCCGGCGGACTGCACCGGCGGCACGATCCAGAACACGACGGGCACGGCGGTCTCCCTGACCAACACCGACAACGTCTCGCTGACCCGGATGCGGATCGTCGACAGCGGAGCAGACAGCATGACCATCAACGACATCAACGGCTTCAGCCTGAGCAACTCCAACATCACCGATTCGAGCGGCGTGGCTCAGGACCGGGGAATCGAGATGGGCGACTTCTCGACGGGACAGCCGGTGAACGGCGCGATCGCGATCACCAACTCGACGATCTCCCCGACGCCGCACGATGCGGTCGCGATCGGGATCAGCAGCGGCACGCCGACGTTCAACTTCACCGGCAGCCAGTTCACAAACCACGGCAACGCCGGCATCAACGTCGAGTACCGCAACGCGACGGCGATCTCGTCGTTCAACATCTCCGGGTCCAACTTCGGTGGCACCGAAGCCGCCGGGTCGGCGGAGGGAATCCACATGCAGCCGGCGGGCGCGGGCACCACGGGCTCGCTCGACGCCACGATCAACAACAACTCGTTCAACGGCAACAACATCGCGATCGACGTCAACGGCGACGTGGCGGCCGACAGCCTCTACCGCCTCACCAACAACACGATCGAGAACACGACGAGGCGGGACCCCGCCCCAGCGGCCGGGTCCAACACGAGCAGTCACGCGATCAACGTCTTCGAGGCGACCACCAGCACGAGTTCATCGCTGATGCAGGTGCGGATCGAGGGCAACAGCATCGGCGACACCGCCTTCCCGGGCTCGGGATCGTCGATCGGCAACGGGATGCGGATCAACTTCAACGGCGACGGCCAGGGCCGGGTCCTCATCGACAACAACACGGTCCGCGAGGCCCCGATCGGGCGCGGGATCGAAGTCATCGGGCGCAACGGAACCGGCCAGCTGGACGTCACGGTGACCAACAACAACGTCAACCACACCGATCTTCTGTTCGACACGACGAACGCCTCCAACTTCCCGCTGGGTGCGATCTTCGTGAACTCGAACTGCGTGACGATTTGTTACACGGTGCGCGCCGACGCCCGCGGCAACGTGGTTCCAACGCAAGCGGGCAGCAACCCCCCTGCAGCGAGCGAGGTCACCGGCACGTATCTCGCGCTGGTCGAGTCAAGCGGAAATCCGAACCCGCCCGGGGACACTTCGACGCTGGAGCTCGTCGATGTGCCTCCGGCCAGCGGGAGCTGTTCCGCGCAGCTCACGAGCGCGAACACGGGCGATTCCGGGGCGAGTGCGAGCTGCGCGCTGATCCCCGGCCCGATCAACCTGCCGGCGCCATAGAAGGCGGAAGGGGTCAGGCACCCTTTAGCCCGCGGAGCCCCCGGAAGGGGTCAGGCACCGTTTACCTAACCGCTCGGCACTCCAAGGGGTCAGGCACCGTTTAACCGCTCGGCGCCCTTCGCATCCACGCGGACCCGCGGAAGGGGTCAGGCACCCTTTAGCCCGCGGAGCCCCCCGGAAGGGCGGAAGGGGTCAGGCACCGTTTAACCGCTCGGCGCCCTTCGCATCCACGCGGACCCGGGGCGTCCGCCGGCCCGGCGGGCTTGGACCCGAGAGTGGCGCGCAAACCTCGAGAGCTAGTTACCGACGGCATCTACCACGTCTTCGCGCGCGGCAACGGCCGGGATCTGATCTATCGGGACGATGTCGATCGTCGGATGTACATGCGGCTGCTCGAGCGAGTGATCGTCGACGCGAACTGGCGCTGCCTTGCGTATTGCCTCATGGCGAACCACCTCCACCTCTTGGTCGAGACTCCGGACGCGAACCTGAGCGGCGGGATGCACCGCCTTCACTCCGGCTATGCGAACGACTTCAACCGGCGCCACAAGACCTGCGGACATGTCTTTCAGGGCCGCTACGGCGCGGTGCGTGTAACGAGCGATTCACAGCTGGTTGCTGTGCTGACTTACATCGCCCGCAACCCGGTCGAGGCGGCGCTGTGCGACGAGCCTGACAAATGGCCCTGGAGCAGCTTCGGCGCCGTCGCTCGCGGAGGCGACGTGGTTGGGGTTGACGTCGGCAGGCTTCTTGCGTACATCGACCCTGACCCAGTTCGTGCTCGACGACGCTACGTCGATCTCTGCAACCTAAAGGGTGCCTGACCCTGGTTGACTTAAAGGAGCCTGACCCTGGTTGACTTCGCGGCGCTCGACGCGGGCTGAACC
>CAZVVS010000302.1:0-6319 GCA_964630585.1 uncultured Gordonia sp. | reverse complement strand
CCTGCGCGGCCTTGGCCAGCGCCTTGTGGTGGATCGTCGGGTCGAGCCCGGCGGTCTGGTCGGCCGTCAGCGGTGCCTCCTGCGCGGCGGTCCGCTGCTGCGGCGTGCACAGCGCGAGCAGTTCGGCGGCCATCTCGTCGGTGCTCCACGTGCGGACGCCGGCGGCCTCGACGGCGGCGACCATCGGGTCGTTGCCGCCCATCAGGCCGGTGCCGCGCACCCAGCCGATCAGGGCGTGGGCCAGCGTGGTCCGCGAGCCCCATGAGGACTCGGCCGACCACCGGGTGACGACCGCGTCCAGGGCCGCCTTCGCCTCGCCGTAGGCGCCGTCCCCACCGAACATGCCGCGGTTGGGCGATCCCGGCAGAACGACGTGCAGGCGGGCGTCGAGGTTGTGGTCGGCGTGCAAACCGGACAGACCACCGATCATGCGCTCCACCGACCACAGCAGGACCTTCATCTCCGCTTCGGCGCGCGCACCGGCGTCGGTCAGGTCACCGGCCACGCGAGGTGCAGCGAAGGGGAACAGCAGCGTCGGGCGCATCGCCGGCTTCACGACCTCCGTCGCGCCGCCAAGCGTCTGCGACTGCTCGTCGCCGATCCACTCGACCAGTGCGTCGACGTCGGTGTAGGACGCCAGGTTCGCCGGGACGACCCACAACGCCGCACCGTAGCGGGCATTGCCGCGGTAGAGCCGCTTGAAGAATTCCAATCGGTCGGCGTTCAGTCTCGAGGTCGTCGCGATGACGGTCGCGCCGCCGCGCAGCAGACCGGCCGCGACAGCACCGGCGATGGATCCGTCGGCGGCACCGGTGACGACGGCGATGTCATCGGCATAGGCGCCGGGTGCGGGATCGGTGGCCAGCGAGGCGATCTCGGCGAACACCCGCGCGTGCACATCACGGCCACGGGCCAGGGCCTTGCCCTGCCACCAGGTGGCGTGCTGCGCGACCGTCTCCCCCGCACCGCGGAAAGCCTCGGTCTGCTGCGTGAACTCCGCGTCCAAGTCGTCGGCGTCGGTCAGCCACAGTCCGGCCAGATCGGCGCGCGCACCGGCCCAACGGTCGTCGAGAAGCACGGCGCGACGGTCGTCGAAGGCCGGGGCGACGGCGCGCACCCAGTCGGCGCCCAGTTCGGCGGCAACCCGGTCGCCGAGCACGGCCGCCTCGTCGTCGACGTCGAGGTCGAAAACAGCAGCGTCGTCGAGGCCGAGCTGGCGCAGGACGGTCCGCGCGGCAGTGGCGAGCACGCCTGTGCGGCCGGTCAGCTGTTCGGTGAACTCGCCGAGCGCGGCAACGTCGACGGTGCCGCCGACCTCGCCACCGCTGGCCGGCAGCGCCACGGCGATGCCGCGGGCGGCGCCGACGGCGGTCACGGCGCGGTCGATGACGGCATCGAGGGCAGCGAGGTTGGCGATGGGGCCGTCGGCCAGATCGCCGAGGCTCCCACCGCGCACGCTGTCACCGTCACGGGTGCCCAGCGCCACGGCCACCGAGGCGTGCGTGGCCCATCCCGGACCGAGCTGCCACACGTCGGTGATGCGCTCGGTCAGGTAGTTCGGCCGCTTGCCCAGCGGGCCGACGATGCGCCGCAGCGCCTCGCCGACGGCATCGGAGAGCACCGGGCCCAGCGGACGGTATCCGCGAGCGAGGGTGTTGACCGACTCGCCCAACGCGGTCAGCGGAGCCTCCGCGGCACCGTCGATGGCACCGAGCCCCAGCTCACCGCCGACGTCGAGCAGCAACTGGTTGCGGCGCGAGGATACGCCGTCGCACAGCGCCTCGATGGTGTCGGCGGCGCCGATCTGCTCGACGCGGATCTTGGTCCACTGGGCGATGACGGCGCGCACCGCATCGGCCGGCGCGAAGGCCAGGTCGTCGGGCCGCGGGCCCGCCGCGGCAACAGGGGCGGGTGCGGCAGCCACGGCGGCTGTTGTCGGCGCGTCGGCCGCGAGAGCGGCCTCGGCAGCCCCACCGTCGGCTTCGGCAGCCTCCTCGGCCTCCGGCTCGGCGCCCTCATCGGTCGCACGAAGGACGGCCTCGTCGCGCTCGGCGTTGAGTACCTCGGCATCGGCGGCGGCGAACATGTCCAGCTTGAGGGTGTTGGCGGCCAGACCCGCCAGCGTCGGGGCGGACTTCAGGCCGACCTCGACGAATCGTCCGACGTTGAGGCCACCGCGGCTGGGCGGGCCGAACAGCAGGTCCTGGGTCTCGATCCAGCGCACCGGGCTGGCGAACTGCCAGGCCAGCAACTCGATGAGCACGACACGGGTGAGCTCGGCAGGCCGCGCGGCCCACGAGTCGAAGTCGGCGAGCACCGCGTTGAGCGGTTCCGACGGCACCAGGTCGGCGATCTCGGCGACGAACTCACGGCTCAGGTTGAACAGCTGCGGCACGAGGTTGGGGATGTAGTGCCCGACGAGGATCGACGGGTCGATGTGCTCGGGCAACAGCTCGTCGAGTCGCTCGCGGAACGCCGGCACCCCGGCGCGCAGGACGGTCGAGTGGAAGGGCACGTCGATGCCGGGGACGAGGATGAATGCGCGCTTGCCGCCGAACTCGGCGACGCGGCGCTCGATCTCCTTCTCCAGCGCCTTGAGCCCGGCGACGGTGCCGGCGATCGCGTACTGCGAACCGCGCAGGTTCAGGTTCACAACCTCCAGGAACTCGCCGACCCGTGCGCCGACGCCGCCCACGAAGTCGTCGACGTCGTCGTCGGCGAGACCGAACTGACTGGGGCGGATCGCCGCCATGCGGTAGTCGCTGTTGCCCTTGGCATCGCGCGGCACCAAGTGGTGCATCGCCTCGCCGCGCTGGAACACGACCTCCAGGACCGCCTCCAGCGGCAGCACGCCGGCGCATGCGGCCAGCGCGTTGTACTCACCGACGGAGTGGCCCGCCGTGATGGCGTCGTCGACGAAGGCGCCGGACTCGCGGAGCTCGGCGACCTGCGCGACGCCCAGGGTCGCCATGGCGACCTGGGTGAACTGCGTCAGGAACAACACCCCGTCGGGATGGTGGTAGGTGGTCCCGTTGGCGACCAGGGTCGTCGGGTTGTCACGCACCACGGCGAGGATGGAGAATCCGAGGGCCTCGCGGGTATGGGCGTCGGCCCGGTCCCACACGTCGCGGGCGGCGGCGCTGCGCGACCGCGCGTCAAGGCCCATGCCCTTGCGCTGGATGCCCTGCCCGGGGAACGCGTAGACGGTCAGCGGTGCGGCGAGCAACGCGGTGGCGGCCGCGACGAGCTCGCCGTCGACCTTCATCGTCGCCTCGACGACCTCGCGGCCGCGGTCGAGCCCGACGCGGTCGACGCGGACGTCGACGCTGTCTCCGAGGCGGACCATGCCGAGGAAGCGGATGGTCCAGCCCTCGATGGCGCGGGGCGCACCGCCGCGGCGGGTGTCGCGGGCGGAGACGACCTGCTGCGCGGCGGCCGACAGCCACATGCCGTGCACGATCGGTTCGCCGAGTCCGGCCAGCGCCGCCGCATTCGCGTCGGTGTGGATGGGGTTGTGGTCACCGGAGACCAGTGCGAAGCCGGTCATGGCGCGCGGCGCGACGATGGTCGCCGAGCGCACGAACTTGCGCGTGGCGTCGCGCTCATCGTCGGCGGCTCCTCCGGCCCGCACCGGGTCGGCGAGTTCGCCGGCCCCCAGGCGGCCACGGATCGCGAACCGCTCGGCGAGCGTCGCGACGACGGTGTCCCCGTCGTTGATCTCCACGTCGACGGCCAGGACGCGGCCCACACCGGTGTCGGTGACGCCGCGCAGCACTGCGGTGGCGGTCAGGTCCGCCCGCTGCGCCGGAATCGGCGCGTCGATCGCGATCGCATGGTCGAGGTGCACCAGGTCCAGCAGACCCTCGACGACCGGTCGGCCGTCGTCGGTGCGCGCGGCCCCGATGAGGGCGAACACCGACGGCCAGGTCGCTCCGACCAGGGCGTCGGGGACGATGATGCCGGGCTCGGGTGCCAGGCCGGTGGGCAGCGAGGCGGTGGTGACGCCGCGGTGGTCGGCGGCGAGGTCGGGATCCCAGGCGATCGACACACGGGCGGTCAGCTCGCCCGACGGCGAGAGCGAGGTGGTCGCGAGGTCGCCACCGGCGGCAACCGTCACGATCCCGGTCATCGCCTCACCGGCACCCTCGATGCCCACCAACGGCGCACCGCCGTCGAGAATCGCCGGGGTCAGCGTCAGCGGGATGGTGGTCGTGGTCGCGGCGATCGGCACGACGAGGTCGAAGCGGTCCGGCCCGACGGCACGGCGCAGCAGGGC
The DNA here is from genome assembly GCA_964630585.1 of uncultured Gordonia sp. GTDB lineage: Bacteria > Actinomycetota > Actinomycetes > Mycobacteriales > Mycobacteriaceae > Gordonia. The sequence goes on along the minus strand of CAZVVS010000302.1, from coordinate 2,043 downwards.
ACCGGAGGGGGCGTGCTCGGCGAGGTCGCCGTCGACGATCTCCCACAGGCCCGGGTTGCCCAGTGCTCGCACCGGATTGGCCACGATCCGGTCGGCCCAGCAGACGTCGGTGGATGCCAGGATGGTGGCGATCGGGCCGGCCGTGCCGGCCAGTTCGCGGCGTCGTGCGTCGATCTCGAGGGCGGGCTCGCCCACGGCGGTCAACTCGTCGACGAGGCCCGACTCGAAGCGGTCGAGCAGCGCGCCGACGGGCTCGTCGACGCGGGTGATGCCCGCGACCGCAACCGGGCCGGGGATGATGCAGACCTCGTCGGCGCCGTAGCGCGCATCGTGGGCCTGCCACAGCGAGTCACTGCGCCACCAGCGGCGCACATCACCGTCGACGACCGGGACGAAGTTGACCGGCTTGCCGGGGGTCTTGCACAGGTCGAGGAAGAAGGCGACGTCGGCCGGGTGCAGGATGTCCACGGTCGCAGCCGCGTACGCCGACACCAGGGCGTCGGTGGCGGCGTGCGGGTCCGCCACGGCACCGTCGGCGAAGATGCTCACGATATCGCCGGTGTCGGCGTCGTGGAGCCGCGCCTCGGCGCGCTGGAGCATCTCGGTGAACCGCTGCTCCCAGGTGATATCGGCCCAGTCCGAGGCGCTGGTGCGCTCCCCGACGGCCAGTTCGGCGTAGCGGCGCAGCCACTGCTCGTAGGTCATGGTCGCCACGTCGCCGAAGTAGGGCTTGGCGGTCCCGGCCAGCGCCGCGATGATCTCGTCGCGGCGGGCGGCCACGGCGTCGGCATCGCCGGCGACCTCGTCGAGGAGGCGCCCGCAGCGCGACGCGGTGTTGTCGACCTCGTGGATGTCGGCGCCCAGCTGGCTGCGGCCCGACGCCATGCCGGCCTCCGCGTGGCCGGCACCGATCCACTCGTCGCATCCGACGGTATCGACGAGCAGCTGCTTGACCTCGGGACTCGTGGTGGCCTCAAGGGTGGCCATGGCGGCAGTGCCGACGAGGATGCCGTCCAGCGGCATCAGCGGGTAGTCGTGGGACAGCGACCAGCGCCCACTCAAGTACTCCGCGGCGCGCTCGGGCGTCCCGATGCCGCCACCGACGCAGATCACGACGTTGGCGCGGGCGCGCAGTTCGGCATAGGTGGCCAGCAGCAGGTCGTCGAGGTCCTCCCACGAGTGGTGCCCACCGGCGCGGCCGCCCTCGATCTGGACGATGACGGGGTGGTGGGGCACTTCGGCGGCAATGCGCACGACGTCGCGGATCTGGCTGACCGTGCCCGGCTTGAACGCGACGTAGTGCAGGCCGGCCTCGATGAGCTCGTCGACGAGTGCGACCGCGTCCTCGAGCTCGGGGATACCGGCCGACACGATGACGCCGTCGATCGGTGCGCCCTGGGCACGAGCCTTCTGCACCAGCCGCTTGCCGCCCAGCTGGAGCTTCCACAGGTACGGGTCGAGGTAGAGCGCGTTGAACTGCGCCTGACGGCCCGGCTCGAGCAGTGCGGTGAGCCGCTCGACGTTGTCGGCGAAGATCTCCTCGGTGACCTGCCCACCGCCGGCGAGCTCGGCCCAGTGCCCGGCGTTGGCGGCCGCGGCGACGATCGCCGGGTCCACGGTCGTGGGCGTCATGCCCGCGAGCAGCATCGGCGAGCGGCCGGTCAGGCGCGTGAAGGCGGTGTCGATGACCGAGCGGCCGTCGGGCAGAACTGCCAGTCGCGGTGCGTAACGATCCCAGGCGCGGGCGACGTCGGGCACGCCGCCGGGTGCGAACAGGTTGCGCTGACCTCCGCGCAGCGCCGCGGGGATGACCCCCACGCCGGTGCCGCGGACCAGCGACGACGACAGCCGGGTGACCGTGTCACTTGGGCCGAGGTCGAGGATCCACTTGGCGCCGTCGGCGACGACCTCGCCGACGATCGACACCCAGTCGACCGGATCGACGAGAACGGCAGCAGCCTGTCGACGGGCCCAGGACGCGTCCAGGCCGCAGCGCTGCGCCCACTGCTCTTGTCAAACAAACTTCACTTCCAAGTCATTTCA
>CAZVVS010000301.1:0-6326 GCA_964630585.1 uncultured Gordonia sp. | reverse complement strand
TCGTCTTCACCCCTCGTCGCTACGAGACCTGACCAAGATCGGCCGAAAACCGGGGGTTCGACGGGAATATCCCGTCGAAGGCCTCATTCGCGGCCGAAGTTGGCAGCTTCCCCGACACTGGTGACGACGTTCTCGCACGGCTCGATCGGGCGCGCCACCATCACCACCGGAATGCCCAGCTCGCGCGCCGCGATCAGCTTCGCCCTGGTGAGCTCACCGCCGCTGTTCTTGGTGACCAGCAGGTCGATCTGCTCAGCGACCATCAACTCGCGCTCGTCTTGCAGGCCGTACGGGCCGCGGGAGCGGAGAATCCGGTGGTGTGGCGGCAGTGTCCCCGTCGGCGGATCGACGACGCGGATCAGGAACCACGCCGAGTCGATAGCCGCAAAGGCCCCCACGTCCTGGCGCCCGGTCGTCAGCAGCACTCGGGGTCGGTGTTGGTCGAGTGCCCCGCGACGACGGAGCGGGGTGTATCGAGACCCGGCGACCCGCGCTGCCTCCCCAATGTCCTCGACGACGGTCCACTGGTCGCCGGGTTGGACCTCCCACTGCGGCCGCACCAGCCGGACCAGCGGCACGTCGGCCTCAGCGCACGCGGCGACCGCGTTGCGCGATATCTGCTGTGCGAACGGATGAGTGGCATCAACGACGATTCGTGGCCGGTGCTCACGCAGCCACGCGACCAGCCCCTGCACGCCGCCGAAGCCGCCGATGCGGACCTCTCCGTCAGGAAGTCGCGGATTGGCGACGCGCCCGGCAAGAGAGCTGATGACCGGCACACCGTCGCCGTGCAGGCGTGACGCCAGCGCGCGTGCCTCGCCCGTGCCGCCGAGGATGAGTACCGGAGGCGTCACGACGCGTTATCCGGCCCGAGATGCGGCGCGGCGGTGCCCCGCAGCTTGCCGACGCGGGCCTGCGAATACAGATAGCTGTCGGTGGCGATCGGATCGGAATCCAGGACCCGGCCGACGAAAATCACCGCGGTTCGCACGATCCCCGCGGCGCCAAGCGCCTGTGGAAGCTCATCGAGACGACAGCGCACGATCTGCTCGTCGTCGCGGCTGGCGAAGGCGACGGTGGCCGTCGGGCAGTCGGCACCATAGTGGGGCACGAGCGCGGCCACGATGTCGTCGGCTCGATGGGCGGCCAGGTGCAGGGCAAGCGTCACGCCCGTCGACGCCAGTTCGGCGAGCGTCTCCCCCGGCGGCATGTCCGTCGACAGGGTCGACACCCGCGTGATGAGCAGGCTCTGCCCGACGCCGGGCACCGTGAGCTCCGTCCCCAGCGACGCTGCCGAGGCAGCGAAGGCCGGCACGCCCGGGACGATCGCCGTCGTCACGCCACGCTCATGCAGGAGGCGTTGCTGCTCGGCCACCGCCGAATACAGCGACGGATCGCCCGAGTGCAGCCGGGCGACGTCGAGACCGGCGGCATCGGCGGCCACCAAGCGCTCGACGATCTCGGCCAGCGGCATCCGTGCGGTGTTGACGAGTTCGGCGTCGGGCGGGCAGAGGGCCAGCATTTCAGCGGGCACCAGCGACCCGGCGTATAGGCACGTCGGGCAGCTGCGCAGCAGCTCGGCACCGCGCAGGGTGAGCAGATCCGGCGCTCCGGGTCCCGCACCGATGAAGTAGACGGTCACCGGCACTCCTTGCGAACCGTCCACTGGACGACGGGCAGCGCAGGACGCCAGGCCGTCAGGCTTCCCAGCGGCGCCGCGTCCTCGAGCCCGATGCGCCGCAATGTGCCGCCGTGCTGGGCGGCAAGTCCGATGACGAGCTCCTGTGTCGGGATCGCGACGGCGTTGGCGACGAAAACCCCACCCGGTGCCAGCGCCGGCCACGCGCGGTCGAACACCGCCGCGTCGAGTCCGCCACCGGCGAAGACGGCATCGGGCGGACCGGCCACCCTGGCGAGCGCCGCAGCCGCCTCCGCTTCGACGACGTCGAGTCGGCTCCCGACCCCGTGGCGGCGCGCGTTCTCGCCGATCCGCGCAGCCCGAGCAGTGTCGCGCTCGATCGCGACGACCCGACCGCTCGGATTGAGTCGCAACCACTCGATGCCCACACTGCCGGCCCCGGCCCCGATGTCCCAGAGCAGCTGGCCGTCCGACGGGGCAAGCGCAGCGACTGTCAGTGCCCGCACCGCCTGTTTGGTGAGCTGGCCGTCGTGGGTGAAGTCGGCGTCGGGCAGACCGGGTGCCAACTGCCGCGTCGGACCGGTGCACTCGACGGCCACGACGTTGAGCGGGTCGCCATCAGGCTCGTCCCATCCGGCCGCAGTGCCGCTGACCACGCGTTGTGCGGGGCCGCCGAGCTGTTCGAGCACTGTCATCATCGAGGCGCCCCATCCTCCGTCGCGCAGCATCGCGGCGACCGCGGCGGGCGACGACACGTCGCGGGACAGGACGATCAACCGCCGGCCGTCCCCGGCTGCCCCCCGCACGTCGTCGACGTCACCGGTCACCAATGAGACGACACGGACCGTCGAGAGGTCCCAGCCGAGTAGGGCAGCGGCGAGACTGGCGCTCGACGGGTGCGGGAGCACGCGCACGTTCGCCGGGCCGACCGCCTCGACGACGCTGGACCCCAGGCCGTGGAACATGGGGTCACCCGACGCCAGCAGGTGGACGGTGCGGCTCGTGCTGTCAGCAAGGACCTCGCGCAGGTGTGCGCTCATCGGACTGCGCCACGCGACCAGCTCCGCGTCGACTTCCGGACTCAGCAGGGCCAGTTGTCGCCCCGAACCGTAGATCGTCGTCGCACCGGCCAGTTCACGCTGAGATGCCCGGGTCAGCCCGTCCCACCCGTCGGCGCCGATCCCGACGACGACGAACCGTTCCCGGGTCATCGCGGCATCCGGCGCCAGATCCAGCGCGGCAGCAATCGGAACACGAGTGTCACCGGCGCGAGCGCCCACGGCACCCACACGACGGTCTTGCCGCGGCGGTCGGCGCGCACCACCGCATCGGCGACCTGGTCGGCGGTCTTGGACATCGGCGCGGGCTTCACCCCGCTGGCCATGAGTTCGCGGGTCATCGCGCCGATCACGAAACCGGGCCGCACCAGCAGCAGGCGCACGCCGCTGCCGTACAGGGCGTCCGACAGCCCCGACGCGAAGCCGTCGAGTCCGGCCTTGGTGGAGCCGTAGACGTAATTGGCGCGCCGCACTCGCTGCCCGGCGATGGACGAGAAGACGATGATCGTGCCGCTCCCCTGCTCGCGAAACGCATTCGCGAGCAGGGTGATCACCGAGACCTGCGCGAGGTAGTCGACGCGGGCGATCTGCAATGCGTGGGAGACGTCGGCCTCTGCTTTCGCCGCGTCCCCGAGGATGCCGAAGGCGACGATCGCGGTGTCGACGGGTCCGCGGGCCATGAGTTCGGCGACGATACCCGGGTGCGAATCAATGTCGTCGGCATCGAATTCGACGGTGCTCACCCCAGTTGCACCGGCCGCGAGCAGCGCGGCCTTCTCGTCGCCGAGGTCGTCGGCGCGCCGAGCGGCCAAGACTACCTCGTGCCCGGCGGCCATCCGCGTCGCCACGGCCAGGCCGATCTCGCTGCGCCCACCGAAGAGCAGGATTGATCCAGTCACGACTGTCAGTATCCCATCCAGCGGGTCCGGCCCCGGGGACTACCGTGGTCGGGGTGAGCGGACCCGATGACCTGACCGATGATGCGTTGACCTTCCTGACTGAGCGCCACTTGGCAACTTTGGCCACGACCCGCACCGACGGGTCTCCGCACGTAGTGGCGGTCGGGTTCACCTACGACCCCGACGAGAAGCTGGTGCGGGTCATCACCCGCGACGGCAGCCAGAAGGTCCGCAACGCCGATCGGGCTGAGCGGGCCGCGGTGACCCACGTCGACGGACCGCGCTGGTTGACTCTCGAAGGCCCGGTCAGCGTCTCCCGGGTCCCCGAGCGCATCCGCGAGGCGGAACGGCGCTACGGCCTGCGCTACCGCGAGCCGCAACCCAACCCGCAGCGCGTCGTCATCGAGATCCCGGTGGACCGTGTGATGGGATCGGCCGTTTTGCTCGGCCGCCCCGTGCCGACGCGCGACTAGGGTTGGGCCATGGCCTCCCACTCGCCCACCGTCGTGAACGGCCGATTCCCCACTGCCGTTTACGGCCGCCGCGTGGCGCGCGCCGCAGAACTCGCCGATCAAGCCGGCGCAGCGGCCCTGATCGTCACGCCCGGACCGGACCTGGCCTATCTGATCGGTTCAGATGCGCAGACCTTCGAGCGGTTCAGCGCCCTGGTGATCCCAGCGTCGGGGGCACCCGTGCTGGTGACGCCTCGACTGGAGGTGGCCTCGTTCGCCGAGTCGGCCGCCGGTGAACTCGGACTCGACTTCGCCCCCTGGGTCGACGGCGAGGATCCGTTCGTGCTGGCGCTGCGCGCGTTGCCGGGCGATCCCATCGTCGCCGTGTCGGACTCGATGTCGGCCGGGCACCTCGTCCCGCTCATGGCCGCGACCGGCACCGCGCCGGTGCTGGCCACCGCAATCCTGCGCGACCTGCGGATGGTCAAGGACGACGATGAGATCGAGGCGCTGCGCCGGGCGGGTGCCGCCATCGACCGCGTCCACGCCCGAGTGGGCGACTGGCTGCGACCCGGGCGCACGGAAGCTGCGGTCGCCGCCGATATCGCCAACGCCCTGATCGCCGAGGGACACACGGCGGCGGCATTCGTGATCGTCGGGTCGGGACCCAACGGCGCCGATCCGCACCACGAGCACTCCGACCGCGTGATCGAGCAAGACGACATCGTCGTCATCGATATCGGTGGTCCGGTGGCGCCGGGCTACAACTCCGACTGCACCCGGACCTACTGCTTCACCGAGCCGCCCGCCGACGTGGCCGCGGCCTATGCGGTGCTGGAAGAGGCACAGGCGGAGGCCGTCGCCGCGGTGCGCCCCGGCGTGACCGCGGAATCGGTGGACGCCGCCGCCCGCGATCGCCTCGTCGCCGCGGGCCTCGGCGAGAAGTTCATCCACCGCACCGGCCACGGAATCGGGCTGTCAGTGCACGAGGAGCCCTACATCGTCGCCGGGAACGACCTGGTCCTGGCACCGGGAATGGCGTTCTCCGTCGAACCGGGCGTCTATTTCGACGGTGAGTGGGGCGCGCGCATCGAGGATATCGTGATCGTCACCGACGACGGGTGCGAGTCCGTCAACCGGCGCAGCCACGGCCTGACCCGCTTGCCCCCGGGAGTGACCGGAGAGCCGCAATGATCGGAGGGAATGCCCGATGAAACGCAAACATGCACTTGCGCTGGTGAGCGCCGTCGGAGTGGCCATGCTCGCCACTGCCGGGTGCGACAAGACCGTCACCGGCACTGCCGAGCCCGACCCCAACGCCACCGTGACGGTGACCACGACCCTCTCCAACGAGCCGACGGCGAGCCCTACGACCACGACGACGACCCAGCCGCCGCAGACCACCGCCATCCCGCCCGGTGGTGCCGACTCCTTCGGAGTCGCCGATCCGTCACGCTTCCAGCTCAACCCGCCGACTCCGGTCGCGTCCTACGCCTTCAGCGTGCCCAGCCACAACATCAACTGCTTCGTCGGGTCGGAATTCATCTGCGAGATCCACGACGGTCCGCAACAGTCCCCGGTTGATTCGCGATGTGGGCTCTATGACGGCGATTCCGAGGTTCCGGTACGCATCGTCGGGTGGTTCAACTACGACAAGGCGCCCTGCTCGACGATCCTGCAGGGGCAGTGGCGGGAACCGGGAGCTGAGCTCGAATACAACGAGCGCGTGCGGTTCTCGGTCCCCGGCGCGGAGTTCGCCTGCTATTCGACGCTCGAAGCGCTGTACTGCACCGGCCCGCAGAACTACGGGTTCAAGCTCTCCCGCACCGAATTCGCGCGCTACCGGCTGTCCTGATCGCGATGGCACGGTCCAGTCGGGCTCGCTCGGCGCGGATTCGGGCTCACTCGGCGCGGATTCGGGCTCACTCGGCGTTGAGGGCGGCCCGGAATTCCTCCGACGAGTAGAAGGCCGCCAACCGTCGCCGGATGACGGTTTCGAGGTAGCCGACCTCGTGCAGCTTGGCCAATCCCGCCGGCCCGAAACGCATGCCCTCCTCGATGAGGTCTTCGCGGAACACGCCGAGCTCGCCGAGCAACTCGCTCAACGGCGTGTCCCCATACTTCTCGAAGACGTAGCCGACGGCGTCGTCGAGCAACATGTGCACGAATGGGGTGCTGCGGAACTCGCGCCAGAACTCGAAGACCAGGACGATGATGTCGTCGACGTCCTCTTCGGTCACCAAGTCCCGAAACGCGCCGAGGGACGCGTCACGGTTGT
>CAZVVS010000300.1:0-6357 GCA_964630585.1 uncultured Gordonia sp. | reverse complement strand
GCTCGCTCCGGCGGCGCAGGCCCTGGCTGGCGAGCTGCGCAAGCACTGGACCATCGAATACGACGATGCGCAGAGCATCGGCAAGCGCTACCGCCGTCAGGACGAGATCGGCACGCCGTTCTGCATCACCGTCGACTTCGACACCGCCGACGATCAGGCCGTCACCATCCGTGAGCGTGACTCCATGACCCAGGAGCGTGTGGCCCTCGACCAGGTCGTCGGCTATCTTGCCGGCAAGCTCGTGGGGCGTAGGGCCTAGTTCTGCTCCCAGAACTCCCAGCTCTCGCCGTCGCAGCGGTAGGCGGTGCCACCGGGCGTCGTGCGGTAGGTCCCCGACTGATCCTCGGTGCAGGGCATGCCCGAGTACACCTCGGGCGCGCTTGTCGTCGTGGTCGGATCGCCAGCCGGATTGGGTGCGACTCCCGGCGAGGTGAACCAGACACCGCCATCGGTGTACTGCAGTCGTGCACAGTAGGCGCGCGAACCGTCGGCGAATCTCGCCTTCTTGCCAATGGGTGCGCAACTGCCCATCGGTGTCACCGCGACGATGGTGACCGTGGTGGTCTCCGTCGGCGGAGTGGTGGTGAGGGTCTTCTCAACGACCGTCGTCGCGGTCACGGTGACGGGTGCCGGCGGAGGCTCGGACGCGCGCGTGAAGGCGAGGACTGCGAGCGAGCCGATCGCCAGCGCTGCGACCACCGACGCCGCGATCGCGATGACTGAGCCGGTACTGCGACCTGCGGGCGCGGGTGCGGGCGGGTAGGCGGCGGCCGCATTTCCGTTCGTCGCGTACTCGGTGTCGGTGTAGTCGGACTCGGTGTACTGGATGGTTCCGTATCCGGCATCGGGGTACTCGTCCGCGGAGTACTCCTGCGCCGAGTACCCCACCGTCGTGTACGCAGCGGTCGGATACTCGTTCGCCGCGTCCTCAGCCGTCGAATACTCGTACGCGACCGGTTGGTCGACGTGTGGAATGACTGACGGTTGCTGGTCGAGGGCATCGCCGACGTCGCGACTCAGCTTCTCCAGGCTGACGCGACGATCATCGTCGGAGTAGGTCCCCATCGTGAAATCCGTTCGTGAATGAAACAGGCAGACCTTGAATAGTGGCACGACTGTCCGACATTGCGCGAACTGTGAATCGCCGCCCTAACCAGGAGTTAGCGGTCCGGCAGCGGTACCAGGATCGTGCGGAACACGCTGAACAGCGGCTCGGGGACCGGTTCGAAGGAACCGGGTTCGGGGCCGGCGAGTTCGGAAGCCCGGTTCCACTCCAGCGGGCCGACGAGGTCGTAGCGCAGATCCCAGCCGTAGTCGTTGGCGAGCTGGCGCATGAACAACTTGGTGGCGCGTCCGTTGCCTTCGCGGAACGGGTGGGCGGTGTTGAGGTAGGCGAACACGCGGGCCGCTTCGTCGGCGAATCGGTCGTGGTCGAGGCGATCCCAGTCGGTGTCGGCGATCGTGCGGCTCGCCGCATCGAGATAGTCCTCGATGTCGCGCGGGGCGGCGAACACGGTCATGGCCTTGGTCAGCCGGTAGCTGCGGATCTTTCCCGCCCATCCGTAGAGTGCACCGAACAGATGGCGGTGCAGTGCCACGAGGTGCGACGTGCCGTAGGTCCGCTTAATCGGGATCTCGCCGCGCTCGATTTGCTGTTGCCGGATGTGGGCGAGTGCGAACTCGATGTCACGGAGTTGGTCGGCGTCGTTGATGCCCCGGAGGTTCGCGAGCACGTGGGTTCTGGGTTGGCGCTTCGCCAAGCCCCAGTCGGCTTCGGTCATCGTGGATCCAGTGCTCGTAGTCTCGTCGGACAGCGACGGGGGATCGGCAACCAGCTGCATACTCGTCATTGGCCGCGCTGCGCCAGGTCGAAGGATCGCGCGATGAACTCGTCGTCGGTGATATCCCCGCGCGCGGCGGCGACGCGCAACTCCATCTCCGTGCGCGTCGGCTCCCACCCCTCGTGGAGCGCGCTGCCGATGGACCCGAGCAGCTGGGAACGGGTGCCCGGCTCGAGCGTGTCCAGCAGATCGCCGAACTGCTCGTCGAGTCCCATCGACATCGTGCCGCCTTCCGTTTTGGTCCAGGTCAATATAGATGGCGCCGGCGATCGACCAACCGATGCCGGGCATTTCGTCGACGAAACCGTCCGAACCCGGGCGCACAATGGTCATATGCCCACGATCAGCGTTGTCAAAGGCGACATCACCCAGCTCGACGTCGACGCCGTTGTGAATGCGGCGAACTCCCGGATGCGTGGCGGCGGGGGAGTGGACGGGGCGATCCACCGCGCCGGTGGTCCGGCGATTCTCGACGACTGTGTGGCGCGGTTCCCGAACGGATTGGCGACGGGCGACGCGGGGTGGACGACGGGCGGCAACCTAGCCGCCCGGTGGGTGATCCACACCGTCGGCCCGAACTATGCGGCGGGCCAGCGGGACCGCGAACTCCTCGTCTCGTGCTATCGGCGCGCACTGGAAGTCGCCGACGAGATGCACGCACAACTGCTGAACCGGCTGAGATAGTTCCCGTGACGATCAGGGGAGGGCAATATTCCCTCGGCTGGTCGCCAGGGGAAGGTTCTCAGCACTATTCCGGCACCACGATGTCCCCGATAGGCCCGGGATTCAGCGCGATTTCCCAGCGGTAGCCGTCTGGGTCGGCGAAATACCCGGTATATCCGCCCCAATCCCGCGTCTGTCCGGGGCTGACCGGATCGGCTCCGATGTTGCTGGCGAGTGCGAGGATCTCGTCCACCTCGGCGGCGCTTCGAACGTTGTGCGCCAGGGTGATCGGCACGATCCCGTCTCCGCGTCGGATCGGCCCCACTTCGGCTTCAAACCCGCTTTCAGCCCACAGCGAGAGAAGCAGGTGCTGCCCAGTCCGGATCATGAGCACCTCGCCCGGGACGTAGAACTCCTCGCTCCATTCGAGGCCGTCGATGTAGAACTGGCGCGAACGCTCCACGTCGGAGACCGCGAGCGTGATGAAGCTGATCCTCTGGTCCATGCCCTCCACACTGTCACGATCTGCGAAGATGGATGCGTCGCGCAGCCGATCCGGCCGCGGCACATCAATCGGTTTGAGTGTTTTGGAAGTGGGTAAGGGCTGTGTCTGTCAGCGGGAAGATCGTGCATTTCGATTCGAACAAGGGGTTTGGGTTCGTCGCACCCGACGAGGGCGGTGCGGATGTGTTCATCCACATCAATGACCTCGACATCGACGAGGATCTGCTGAAGCCGGGTGCGCTGGTCCAGTTCGAGATCGAGGACACCGACCGCGGCGCCAAGGCGACCGACGTCGTGATCGTCCAGGAAGCACCCGCCGGCGGGTATGACGATCGTTCGGAGCGTCGTCGCGACGACCACCGACACGACCGTCGTTCCGACAAGCCCAAGCGCGCGCGTGGCGGCCAGGGCTCGCTGGACTCGGCATCGTTCACCGAGGAGATCACCGAATTGCTCCTCGACGCGTCGGGCACACTGACGGCGGCGCAGATCCTCGAAATCCGCCAGCGCTTCACCGACTTCGCCTTCGACCGGGGCTGGGTGCTTGACTGACCCGACCGGTGAGGCCGCGTATACCGCGGCTGACCTGGCCCGACGGGTTTCCGAGGGCGAGAAGGTCGCCGGGCTGCCCGGGAGCAGCATCGAGCACCGAGGCGCCTTCTCCCGTGACCGCGCGCGTGTATTGCATTGCGCGGCGCTACGCAGGCTTGCGGACAAGACGCAGGTCGTCGGACCGCGCGAGGGCGATACCCCGCGGACGCGGCTGACGCACTCGTTGGAGGTCGGACAGATCGGGCGGGGGATCGCGGCCGGAGTCGGCTGCGACCCCGACCTGGTCGAACTGGCCGGTCTGGCCCACGACATCGGGCATCCGCCCTACGGGCACAACGGGGAACGCGCCCTCGACGAGGTGGCCGCCGACATCGGCGGCTTCGAGGGCAACGCGCAGAACCTGCGCATCCTCACCCGGTTGGAGCCGAAGATCGTCGACGCACAGGGGCGCAGCGCCGGGTTGAACCTGACCCGTGCCTCCCTTGACGCAACGCTGAAATACCCGCGGACCCGCCGCGAGCCGGGTGGCAAGTTCGGCGCCTACGACGACGACGCCGCCGCGCTCGCCTGGATCCGGGAAGGTGCCCCGACCGGCCGCAAATCCCTGGAAACACAGGTGATGGACTGGGCCGACGACATCGCCTATTCGGTCCACGACGTCGAGGACGGCGTCATCTCCAACCGCCTGGACTTGCGCGCGCTGTCCGACCCGGCTGAACGCGCCACGCTGGCGGAGTTGGCGGTCACGCATTTCCACGGTCTGGACACTGCGGAGCTGGAGGAGGCGGCGCAGCGACTCTCGCAGATGGGCGTGGTCACCGCGATCGGCGAGTTCGACGGGACGCTGGCCAGCGCGGTCGCGCTCAAACGGATGACCTCCGAGCTGATCGGGCGCTTCGCGACGGCCGCGGTAATGGCCACGCGCACTGAGATCGGCGCCCGGCCAGCGGCACGCTACGACGCCGATCTCGCGGTTCCCCCGCTGGTGGCCGCCGAGGTCGCAGTCCTCAAGACGATGGCGCTGCAGTTCATCTTCTCCGACGAGCGCCACCTCGCAGTGCAGGACCGTCAGCGTGAACGCATCCACCGGGTGGCGACGTGGATGACCCAGGCCGGACCGGGCGGGCTCGACCCGCTGTTCGTCCCGGCGTGGGACACGGCTGCCGACGACGGTGCCCGACTGCGCGTCATCGTCGACCAGATCGCGTCGATGACCGAGGGTCGCCTTGAGCGCACCGACAAGCGCAACTCCGACATCCAGGCGCATCTGGGGTAGTCACTCCGCGCAAGAATGGGGGGTTTCTCCCGATGGCGGCGGCCCCTGCGGACGGCAATGTGGACGTCGCGGACCAAACCGGGTTCGCACAACCACAAGAAGGAGTGATGACAATGTCCCGTTTCATCATCGAGCGCAACATCCCGAATGCCGCGGATCTCACCGAGGCCGAACTGAGGGATATTGCTGACAAGTCCAATGAGGCCGTCGCCTCGCTCGGCGTGCCGTACACGTGGATCACCAGCTATGTCGCGGGTGACAAGATCTACTGCATCCACGAGGCCGACGACGTGTCGACCATTCTCGAGCACGCGCGACGCGGGGGCTTTCCGGCCGACCTCGTCACCACGGTCGCATACGAGTTCGGGCCGAGTTGGGCGCAGCGGTAGCGCACTACACTGGGCGAATGCGGTTGCTCGAACGAGAATCACAGCTCGGGCAACTGCATTCGGCCGTCGCGCGCCTGGACCAAGGACTTCCCGGTTCGGGTTTCGCGATCATCGGCGACAGCGGTACCGGAAAGACGGCCTCGACCGACTCGGTCTGCGCGACGGTGACCGGGGTCAGAATCCTGCGGGCGAAGTGTGATCCGCTGGTGACGCCCCGCGCACTCGGCCCGTTCCGGGACCTGGGCCCTGCCCTGGATCTCTCGATCAGCGACGCGCTTCCCGCGCAGGTGTGTGAGCGCGTCTATGCAGCGCTGAGCGATTCGCCGACGCTGCTGGTGATCGAGGACGTGCACTGGGTCGACGCGGCATCGATCGAGGTGTTGCGTTTCCTCGCCCGGCGGATCGAGGCGATGCCGGTGGTCGTAGTAGTGACGCTGCGCGGCCGCGATGTCGGGCCCGGTCACGTCGCCCGGGCGCTGCTCGGTGACGTAGCCCTCCTCGACGGGTGGTCGTCGTTGGATATGCCGCCGCTCAGTGTCTCCGCCGTCGAGAAGGTCCTCGCCGGTACGGGGCTCGACGTCGGTGCCGTGCATGCTGCCACCGGTGGAAACCCCTTCTTCGTCGCGGAAGTGGCCAAGGAACCGGCGCTGCCCATTCCCGGCTCGGTTCGCGATGCGATTCTCGCCCGGACCGCGAGTCTTTCCCCGGCCGATCTCGGCGTGGTGCAACTAATGGCGGCAGCGCCCGATCAGTTGAACGACCGGATCCTCCCGGCACTCGCCATCGACTTGCCCACGCTCAGACGGATCGACGAGACGGGCCTGATCGACCGGACCGCCAGGGGTATCGTCTTCCGCCACGAGCTGGCCCGCCTGGCGGTCGAGAGCACCATCCCGCCCGGTGGCGCGGCTCGCCTCCACAGCAAGCTTCTCGACGCGCTGGAAACGCTCGACTATGTCGATCCGGCCGTGCTGACCCACCACTCTGTCGCGGCGGGGGACCACCCGCGGGTGGTGGTCCATGCGCAGGCGGCGGCGGAGGAGGCGGCACGGGCGGGCGCACACTCCGAAGCCGTGGCGTTCTACACGACGGCACTGGAGCACCTGGGGGCCGCGCCGACGCGCCTGCGGGC
>CAZVVS010000299.1:0-6384 GCA_964630585.1 uncultured Gordonia sp. | reverse complement strand
ACGTCCAGTCGGCCCGCGACGGCGTCTGGGCGTCGACGATGTGGGTGTCGCTCATCTGGCACAGGTAGATCACCGAGCGGCGCCGCTCCGCACGATCGTCCCCGGCCCCGACGCCCAGGTCGTCACGGACGGCGAACGGCTCCCCGGCCCCCCACCGCAGCGGCTGGTACCGATCACCGGGTCGGCGCAGCATCGTCGCGTCGAGGGTCGCCCGACGCTCCAGCGCTCGCTTCGCGCTGGACGTCCCACCGAGGCCCGGGTCGCTCCCCGAGCAGGCGGCGGCGAGAGCGGTCACGGGGACGGTGGCGCCGGCGATCCGACTGACCGTCCTGATGAACTCCCGGCGGCTCAGCGACACCGCGGCGGAGCGTACTCACGCGCTGGCGGCGTCGGTCCGCGCCCGCCGCGGTGCGCGGTGCTGATCGCCGAGCCGGAGCGCTCGCGTCGACCGAGTGGACGGTCCTGACGATCCCGGGCCCATGGAGGCCGACCCCGCGTGGCCGCCCAGGTCCACCGTGCGTTCGGGGCGTGGGCCGGAGGCGAGGGCCTCCGCGTGCGCTTCGAGCCGGACACCACGACGACCGTCGACCGTCTGGGGCGCACGGGGGTCCCTCTGCGACGAGGTCCACGTCCTCACCCTGGGGGCGGATGTCGGCGGTCGCCAGCTCCTCGACCTCGCGCACCTTGGCGCTCTCGCTCGGCGAAGTCCGAGGCGAGTCCGCGGAACCCTGGGACCAGAGGCGAGGCGGAAACGGACGGACGCTCGCGCACACGCACGAATGCGACCCGGCGGGTGCGTCCGCACCCCAGACCTTGTTCAGGTGAGGGGCCCGTCGAGGACGTGGCTACGGGCCTTCGAGGAGCTGCTCGAGAGTGGCGAGCTCCTGTCGGTACTGGCGCTCGCCGATGTGCTTCATGACCCCGGCCATCATCTTCATCAGACCGGTCGGCGGGTCCCACTCGGTCACTTCACCGGTAGCCACATCCACCGTGGGCCAACTCCGCCCTCGCGAGATGTCGTAGTGCTGATTCGGGGTGTTGGCTGACCTGCAGCTTCGCGTGGATCTCCCGCCTGACCGGCGAAGACGTTGTCCGCCACGGACCGTCACGAACGGGAGTGATCGGTCCTCTGACGGGACCACAGAAGGGCCACGGCATGACCACCAGTACGCAAGGTGGAGCTCGGTTCGCAACGACGACCGGCGGCTGCTCGAGGTCGCAGGCCCTGGTGCCCTCGGACGCGGTCAGCCCACGTACACGAGATCGACCGTGTAGGCACCATCCTCGATCGCGCCGCCGAAGAGCAGGGTGTAGGTCATCTCGATCGTGCCCTCGTAGCCCGCCAGATCGCCGGTGCCGTCTCCCACCGTCCCTGACTCCGCGGTGGCCGTGTTCTGGTCGTAGACGTTCTCCGGGGCGCTGGTCGTGAAGGTGAGGGTCCCACTCCCCACTCCCTCGATCGTCCCGGTGAAGGTGCCGGTGGACTCGAACACGGTGAAGGTCAGCGGCGGGGCGTTCGCGTAGTCCACCAGGAGGTGCGCCTCGGAGTCGACCGTGCCGACCAGGTCTCCTTGCATCTCCTGCTGCGACACGACGATCTCGGAGCCGTCGGGCTGACGGTCGGCGCTCGACGGCGTTCCGCCGAGAAGGGTGCCGGTGGCCTCGATGGTCGTCGGTGCCGGCGCCTCGGTGGTCGTTGGTGTCGACGCCTCGCCGTCGTCGCTCGAGCAGGCCCCGAGGGCGCCCACCCCCACCACGAGCGCTGCCGCCACCGCCGTCGTCCTCGAGTTCGTTCGCATCGTTCCCTCCCTTTGCTGGTCCGGCTCTCGGGCCACGGAGGAGAGGGTCCATGAGGGCGTCCACAGAACGTCGACAACCAGCACGAGCCGACCAGGCGATCAACCGATCAGGCGGGAGCGGGGAACTGGGGGCAGGTGGCGCGGGGGGTCCCACCGATGTGGGTGGCCCACTCGTCGGCGGTGAGGTTGCGGCCGGCGGCGGTGCAGGCCTGTTCCCGCCACCGCTCGGGGTCGAGGGGCAGCTCGACGATGGACCCGTCCCGCTGCACCAGGAAGGAGTGGCGTTCCGCGAAGATCTCGCTGTACCAACCGGGCCCACTTCCCCCGAGGGCGACGTCCGGGCCGATCGCGGCCGGGCTGGCCACGTCGTGGAGCCGCATCTGGCCGGTGACGTTGTCGATCACCCGGAGGATCGCGCCGTCGGGCGACAGGGCCACGTTGGCCGCCCCCGACACGTCGATGGGGTCGCCCAGCGGGGCGTAGGTCTCACCGTCGCGCAGGGTGAACCGAGCTCCTCGGCCCGGCGGGTCGACTGCTCGATGTCGGAGAACACGATGGTCGAGGTCCCGCCCCCGAAGGGGATGGAGAGCATCGGGTCGGCCGCCGCCGCGTCGGCGACCATCTCGATCGAGCTGCGCCGGAGGCGCCCGTCGGCCCGGACGGCCTCGTGTTGCTCGGGGTCGACCAGCTCCAGGCGACAGCGCCCGAAGGTGACGACCTGCCCGGGCTCGAGGCGGGTTGGAGCCTGCAGCTCGATGCCGTCGAGCTTCGTGCCGTTGGTGCTTCCGAGGTCGGTCACCACCAACCGACCGGCGGTGGCGCTCAGGCTCAGGTGCCGTCGTGAGAGCTCACTGTCGGCGAGAAGCAGGCCATCGCCGTCCCGGCCGACCTCGAGCGGGCGGTGGACAAGGAGCTGCAGGGGCGTGCGGCCGGGCTCGGTGATCAGGACGACCGGCCACGAGGGGCGTTCCACGGCGGTGATCGTCCCCGGCGCGGTCCACAGATCGTCAACAAGCCTGCGATCGGTCGGGTTCCGCGCCCGGAAACTGGTCCGCACCGTCGGCGCCACCGAAACCGGCTTCGCCGTCGGCGTTCGGGAACGCGGTGGCCGTTCGTCATCACCCTGGCCGCGATGCCCACCCTCGCGATCGGAGCGGCCCAGTCCGACCGGTCGTTCCTCACCGGTTCATGCACCGCCGAGGAGATCCCGATCGACGTCCGGCCGATTCGCGAGGAGTCCCGGGAGTAGCTGAGAGTCGCACCGGGACCGTCCCGATTCACGCTGCGCAACCGGGACACAACACTCCGAGTGATCCCCCGACACCGGGACGGTTTCGGGAACTGAGCGGCACATCCGCCGCCTGGTCCACGAACGCCGCATCCCGTTCGTGAAGTGGGGCCACCTGCTTCGCTTCGACCCCGATGAGATCGACGGGTGGCTCGACGCAGCCCGTGTCCCGGGCCGAGCCGTGAGCGTCTACAGCGCGCTGATCACGACCTCGGGGTGGCCGTCGGCGAGCGGCTCGAGATCGTCAGGGTCACCGGTGAGCACGACGCCGCCGCCGAGCGCGATCGCCGACGCGACCACCAGGGCGTCGACCGTGGAGGTCGAGCGAGCCGCCCCGAGCAGCGCCCCGGCGCCCCGCCCGGTGCTCTCGTCCGCGGAGGTCACCTCGCCGACGGCCTTGATCACCCGGTTGACCGACGCGTCCTTGGCCGAGCCGCGGACAGTCTCTGCGACTACGACCGACGGGATCGACACCTCGACGCCGACCTCCCTCGCGGCGGCCAGCGTGGCCCGGGCACGGAGGTCGTTGCGGGACAGGGCGATGACGGCGCCGCTGTCGAGGATCAGGCGCTGCGGCGGCGGGGTTTGGGTGCGGCGGCGGGACCTCGCCATAGCTGTCGGGCCTCCTCCATCAGGTCTTCGGGGATCGGGCCCGACTCGGCTTCCATCTCGGTGAGCAGCTCACCGATGCGGTCGTGCTGCAGCTGGCGGCGCAGTGCATCGGTCACGTACGACGACAGCTCACGACGACCGGCCCGCTCACGGGCCTCGGCCAGCACGTCTTCCTCGATGCTGAGCGACACCTTCGACACAGCCATGCGAATATCCTACCCTGAGTAGGAATCTCTGACGAGCGCCGATCGCTTCTCCCGGCCCGCCAGCTGCGCAAGTCCGGGGAGGCCTCTCGATTCCAGCGCCGCGCGCTCCACGCGCCAGCGCTGCGCAACGAAGGGCCCGATCCCCATGGCGCACGTCCAGGACCGGTGGGAACGAACTGTCGACGGCGAGCGGGTCCGCACCACTCGCTACGGGAAGGGCAAGCGGTGGCAGGCCCGCTACCGAGACCCCGACGGTCACGAGCGGACCAAGGACTTCACCCGCAAGGCCGACGCCGAGCGGTTCCTCGCCACCATCACTGCAGACGTGCTGCGCGGCGCCTTCGTCGACCCGAACGCCGGCAAGATCACCTTCTCCGACTTGCCGCACGATCGCTCGAAGCGCAGACGTTGACGGACTCGACCCGTGAAGCCACCGAGCTACGGCTTCGACTGCACGCCACCGCGCACTTCGGCCAGCGAGAGCGCCGTTCGATCAAGCCCTCGGTGATCCAGGCGTGGATCCGTGGTCTGCAGCAGAAGCTGGCACCGACCTACGTGCGGACGATCTTCACCAACGTCTCGAGGGTGTTCAGCGCTGCCGTCGACGACGGGCTCATCGCCACCAACCCGTGCAAGGCACGGTCCGTCAAGCTGCCCCAGCGCGAGCAGCGCAAGATCCAACCGTGGCGACTGAGCGAGTCGAAGCAGTCATCGACGCACTCCCAGACCGGTACCGAGCGACCGCGGTCGTGGCCGCAGGGTGTGGCCTGCGCCAGGGCGAGGTGTTCGGACTCCGGGTCTGCGACGTCGACTTCCTCCGCCAGCAGATCCACGTCGAGCAGCAGGTGAAGCTCCTGCGCTCCCGGCTCGTCATCGACCGGCCGAAGCGGAGCAAGACCCGCAACCGTGCCGCTGCCGGACGCTGTTGCCGTCGAGCTGGCCGAGCACCTCCGCAGGTACCCGGCCTCCGGTGAGGACCTCGTGTTGACCAGTCGGGAGCACAAGCCACTCAACCGCAACTACTTCAACCATGGCGTCTGGCACCGAGCCCTCACCGACGCGGGGGTCGAGCAAGGCCGAGACAACGGCATGCACGCCCTGCGCCACTTCTACGCCTCGGTGCTCATCGACGCCGGGGGGTCGGTCAAGGCCGTTGCCGAGCACCTCGGCCACGCCGACCCCGGCTTCACCCTGCGGGTCTACGCCCACCTCTTCCCGAGCAGCGACGAACGGGCAATCAACCAGCCGGTCCTGCCGAAGCGAGCCGCGATCTGGGCCGTCTCATCAAGCCGCGGGCGGGGGTCGAGCACCTCGAGCACCTCACGGTGCGGGAAGCGCAGAGCCTCGCGGTCCGACGCCGGCAGCGCGGCGAGCGCCTGCGAGAGCTGACCGCCTGCCGGAGCGTGGACGCGTTGCAGCAGCCGCCATTGCGCTGAGGTCGTGATCGCCAATGGCTCGTCGGGAAGTCCTTCGGGAAGGACGCCCAGCAGCGACCGGATGCCGAGATACTCCTCGACGACGATCACGGAAGTGGCCGGTGATCAGTCGTCGTCAGGTCCGCCACCGAGCAGCGGGTCCGATGCGCTGATCTCGGCCAACGAGTCCGCGAACTCGTCGGCAAGGTCACCCATGACCATGCGGGTGAGGATCTCGCGACCTTCAGGTGTGATCCGAGGATCGCCGGCACGGCGCTGACGGCGCAGCTGCTCGAGCCGATCCTGACCGGTCGTGGACGCCCCGCGATCGTGCCCGCCCCGACACCCGAGCGCACCCCTTCGAATGGCGTGGCCTGGCAACATTGCCTCACCGAGGCTCGTCGCCCCTGGCGGACCACAGGCGGGCCAGGCCGGCCGCTGACCCACGTGTGCGCAGGTCAGCGGCCTCGCGGCTCAGATGTCGTAGATCTGATTACGGGGTTCTGGTGACCTGCCCGTTCGCGCTGATATGCCGTCTGACCTGCGGAAACGCTGTCCGCCACTGACCGCCATGAACCGTGCTGGGCCGTCCTCTCACGGCCCAGAGACGGCCCAGGATCGTCTTCACCGCCCGTCGGTTGGATGCGGCGAGCGGGTCGTGCCTCGCGTGCTGAGAGCGCGGCGTAGGGTCCCGTTCGATGACGGCGACCGAAGACTTGCAGCGCGTCGCACGAGACCGAGCGGCGCCGATCAGCGAGCGAGCGGCAGCGATCGTCGAGTTGGCGGAGACGGTGGAGCCAACCGTTGAGGCCCGCGCCGTGCTATGGCGCGACGTCGTCTACGAGGTTCTCTTCGACGAGTCTGATGCCGACCTCGTGCGGGTCGCCGCCGCGAACGCCGCAGCCGCCGTTGGTGGCGTGGCCGTGAACAACCTCTGTGGCTCAACATCCCCGGACAAGCCCGAGATCCGAAGGGCCATCGTGGCATCGCTCCACGCGATCGGGCAGCAGCCGCTGTCGGAGTACATGGAAGGTCGGCTCGAGGAGGAGATGAACAGGTTGTTG
>CAZVVS010000298.1:0-6401 GCA_964630585.1 uncultured Gordonia sp. | reverse complement strand
GACCGCGTCGCCGCAGAGATCCAATGGGCCGCCGACCGCGGCGTCACCGCCATCACGCTCGCGGACGCCAACTTCGGGATCATGTCCCGCGACGTCGAAACCGCCCGGTCGATCGCCGCCACGAGGATCATGACTGGTCGACCACTGATGGTCGCTGTCTCACCAGCGAAGAACACGACCAAACACCTGGTCCGAATCATGGACGAGCTCCAGACGGCCGGCATCGTCCCAACGATGTCGATCTCGTTGCAGACGATCGATGGTCCGACCCTCCAGGCCGTCGACCGGTCGAACATCAAGACGGACCACTACGTCGGCCTCGCCGCCGAGCATCGACGGCGGGGCCATCCGGTGGTCGGCGATCTCCTGCTTGGGATGCCCGGACAGACCTACGAATCGTTCCGGGTCGATCTCCAATTCAAGCTCGACCACGAGATCCAGCCTCGGATGTTCCCCGTGCAAGTGTTGCCGAACTCGCCGATGAATGATCCCGAGTACCGGATCCGGCACGGAATCGAGACAAACGAACAAGGAATCGTGCAGGCGACGGCGACTCTCAGTCGAACCGACCGGGATCGGGTGTATCGACTGCGCCGAGTCTTCGTCACCTCGGAGGTTTTCGGCGTGCTGCGTCACGTGCTGCGCTGGCTCCAGTGGGATCACCAGATCCCGGCGATCGATGTGTTGGACCGCCTGACATCCTTGAGCGCCCACGATACGAAGCGGCTCCCACACCTGAGCTGGCTGCTGAACAACTTCGATCGCTATCCGACGGCACCGGTCGGCTGGACCGCGGTCTACGCCGACGTCCGCGCATTCATACATACCGATCTCGGTCTCGAGCCGTCGAGTGCGCTCGACTGTGTTCTGAGACTGCAGCAGTTCCTCATGCCTTGGCCGGGACGCACGTTTCCCCAATCGATCGACTTGGAGCATGCCTACGTCGACTACTACCGCTCGGCGACTCGATCGCTCTACCTTTCCGGTGAGCCAGGCGTACCCACATCTCCC
Source organism: uncultured Gordonia sp. (assembly GCA_964630585.1). Lineage (GTDB taxonomy): Bacteria > Actinomycetota > Actinomycetes > Mycobacteriales > Mycobacteriaceae > Gordonia. Next base: position 5,390 of record CAZVVS010000298.1, on the reverse strand, counting down.
CTTGATGAGTGGCCGTCGGCTCGATTCAGCGTGCTCGGCGACGTCCTCGACCTCTGCGGCCGCGGGCCCGTGCTCCACGGCGACAGCCAAGCCGAGGTGATACAGGGCGACTTCTACCTCGCGTCGACATCGGCCTACGAGCTCCATTCACCACTCATGCGGCTCCTCCCAGAAGTCGTACGCCATCTGCCTCTTGAGGCGGTCGAAGACGCGGTCTCCTGGGCAACGAAGGACGCTCGCCTGCCGACCCAAGTGGGCGCGTCGACGTTCGTCGGAGTGCGGGCCAGACCCCAGGCTTCTTGATCCATTCCGGCGAGCGAACGAAGGACCCCCCACAGTGACGGCCGACGGCTAGCGACAAGCCAGAGCGAGCCGGGTCCGTCATTCCAGAGGAGGCCACCGGCTCGGTTCGTCAGGCGAACCGTGGTCCCGCAGTCGAAGTTGAGAGCTCGGTCGCCCACTCGGATTCCCGAGTTCACCAACGGACACTCATACGAGATCAGGTCCAGAGATCGACTCTTGACCTCAAAGCGAAGTCTCCCGCCCGCCCGGAGAATGATGAGAGTTCGCGCTCCGCGTTGACCTGCGGCGTCAAGGAGCTCCGCCGGAATCGCGGCTCTCAAAGCCTCGCTCGGAGCAGTCGAGAGGTCGACCACCGAGATGTCGCCCGCGACATCGAGCAATGCGATCTCCGATTCAGGAACGGCAGCGGCAGCGAACAGCTCGGGAACCTCATCGACGTCGCTGCTCGGCCTCGGCCAACGCCGACAACGTCGGCCAGCGAGCGCCATCAGTGGGAGCTCATCGTCTGGCAGGACGAGGTCGAGTGGCAAGACAGGACGAGGCGTGGGCACACGCGTTGCCCCAATCGCTTGAGCGATCGCAGACGCTGGCAGCGTGGCATCTTCGTTCACGGCACGACTGGTACGGCTCTCGACCAGGGCCGTGGCGTCCTTCGGATGGACGTCGAGGAAGAACGTCTCATCAACCTCGCTCACGCAGCGATGTCGTCGACCGGTCGCGACCACGTGGATGAGGTCGTCCTCCACCGGGCCCAGGGCAGCGGCGATCGCCACGCGTGGTGCGGGCCTCCGATTCGGCCCCGACGAATGCAGCATGCGGGTGTCGTAGATCACCGCTGACCCCGCTGGCACCGTGAGAGGAACCGCGGCCTCGCGCAGGAAGGTCTCGTACGGCCGAAAGGTCACGGGGGTGTTGAAGCCCACCAGACCAAAAGGGAGGTCCTGAGAGCCTCGGACGAGTTCGAGAGTGCCATTCTCCAGTTCTGGCCCGACATCCTCGAGTGGGATCCAGATGTTGTAGGTACCGCGACTCGCACCCTCGACGAAGGTCGGCTCGTGATGCAGACGCATCTCGGATCCCACGCCGGAGTGCTTCACGACGAAGGTGGAAACGATCGGGCGATAGCGCACAAACAGATCCGGCAAGTGTCGCTTCCAGACCGGCTCCAAGATTGCAGCAACGTCTCGCATCGCTTGGCGATCCTCGCGAACGAAGTCGATGACCAGGCCGGCGTCGTCGGGTTGTCGCAGCGCCAGTGCCGATGCTCGAATCCGGGTGACCTCCGCGCCATCGATGAAGGGGACGATCAAGTATCCGTCCCTGGTCAATGCGAGATCGAGACTCTCGTCGCGAAGGACACGCCCGCGATGGCTCGGATCGGTGGTGGTCATCCCCCCTCCACGCCCTCGCCACCCACGTAGATGGCCTCCCAACTGAATCGCAGGATGGGACCGGGGAAGCCTTCGGGTCTCACGGAACCCACTACGACCTCGCTCCACGTCTCGGAGAGCACGATGCCCGCCTGATCATCGACGACTGATAGGACGACGTCAAAGCCACCTGCGAAGTCATGGCGGTCGATACGCAGGCGACAGCGATGGCGGCCGGCGCGGCTCAGCGCCCCACCAGATGGTTCAAGTGTGCGCAGGTAGAAACTCTGGGCTTCCCGCTGGGAGGGCGTCAACGAGACGGACCGGTCTTCCGGCGGCATGCGGTAGGACACATCCAACCGGGCGCTCGACGAGGGCTCGTCGACGACGACTTCGGCCTCCATCTCCAATGTCCCCCCCACGGGGATGTGTCGCTGAGTCAGCGTCATCCCGGTCAGTCGGATCGCCGAGGTAGCGTCGTGGGTTCCGCCCGCCCAGCTCGACCCCGCGTAGGCGTCGATGACCGTCGCGGCAGGACCGTCGTCGAGAACCCGGCCGTGGTCGAGACGAAGAACGCGATCGCAGAGTTGTTCGACGAGCTGGAGCTCGTGGGACACGAACAGGATGGTGGCACCTGCTCGTCGCCGCTCAAGAACCACGTCAAGTGCGGAGCGACGAAAGTCCTCATCACCGACGGCCAAGATCTCGTCGATCACCAGAACCTCGCCCCTCAAGTGTACCGCGAGAGCAAAGCCCAGCCGAGCGCGCATGCCCGTTGAGTACTGGCGGACCGGTGCGTCGATCGCCTCGCCGATCCCAGCGAACGCGAGAATCGCGGCTTCCTGGCGATCCAGCTCACGCTGGCCCATACCGAGGATGCGGGCGCCGACGCGGAGGTTCTCCCGGCCGCTGAGCTCCGGATGCAGGCCGGCGCCGACATCCAACATTGGGATGACGTGACCGTCCACGGTCCACTCACCACAGTCCGCCTGCACCAACCCGGCCAGCAAGCGCAGCAGAGTCGACTTTCCCGCGCCATTCGGTCCGATGACCCCGAGCGCTTCACCACGGCGAACAGCGAACTCGATGTGGTCCAGAGCCCGAACCTCTCCCGGCCGAACACGGCCGAGGCGGCCCGGTAGCGCCGCCCGGAAGTTGGCGGGGAGCCGACCTCGTGGATAGGTCTTGACCACGCCATCGACACGCACGACCGCGGGACCCGCGGAAGTATGGGTCGGATGTTGATCGGTCGTGGATCCCGGTGGCTCGGCGCTCGGTTCAATCGTGAAGATCGGCTCCATCGTGAAGCGTGGCCGACCAAGGCCTCCACGTACGCGATAATCGGACCGCGCCACATCGGCGACCTTCACGTCGTCGAGAAGACTGAGAGCCAGGCGGATGTCTGCACCCTCGAGAGGAAGTCCGGGCATCGTGCCCCGCACCCGGTACCGACCCTCGCGACCCAAGCCCGGCAGAGGCACCATGGACGACGCGTAGATGTGATCCGGGGCAACCGTCGGAAGCGTCAGGTCGACGCCGACAACGGGCCGACGGACCGGCCCAGTGACATCGACCTCGGCGGTCACCGTGAGCGCTTCCCAGCTGTCGATCTCGTCAGGAACGCGGCAGGCCCTGATGTGCATCCGAGGCTGAGGATCCATCAGCTGGCTGCTCGGCGATCGGCTCAGGTAGCGCTCCACCACCTCGCGTGGTACGCCGTCGTCGACGAGCTTCCCATCCCGCAGATGGAGCACGCGGGAACAGACCTGCGTGACCAGAGTCATCTCATGCGAGACGAAGAGCAGCGTCACACCGCTCGCCACCATCCGCTCGATCCTCTGGAGACATTGCTCTTGGAACTCATGGTCTCCGACCGCGAGCACCTCGTCGACTGCGAGGATCTCCACGGGGAACTGTGTCGCGAGGGCGAAGGCGAGCCGAGCGCGCATGCCCAACGAGTACGTCTTCACCGGCGAGCTCATCGCGCTCTCAATTCCCGCGAAGTCAACGATTTCGGTGAACGCATCGTCGATCTCGCGACGTGACGCACCTCGCATCACACCACTGCACCGGATGTTCTCGGCACCAGTCAGATCAGGATGAAACCCGACGGCCAACTCGATCATGGACCCGATTCGGCCCCGGCATCGGACGCTCCCGGTCGTCGGGTGCGTGACGCCTGCCACCAGCTTGAGGATCGTGGACTTGCCAGCGCCATTCGGACCGATGATCCCAAGGGCCTCCCCCTCGTCCACCCGCAGGTCTAAGCCCTTCAGGGCGGCGTGCGGCTGGCGCGGATCCTCGTCCAGCCACGGCACACCAGTCCGCCATCGCACGCCGCCAGCAGATCTGTCATACACCTTCGACACCGAGGTCAGGACGATGGCGGGCTCAGATGACATCGGTGATACGAGCCTCCACAGACCTTGTGTAGAGGATCGCGAGCCCGAACGTCACCAACCCGGCGGCGAGCTGGACGATCAGCAGACCACCGTTCGGCCACTGGCCGCACAGCAGGCACTGGCGGAGGGCCGTGATGCACACCGCAACCGGATTGACACTGGCGGTCCACGCCAAACCGGGCGGGAGGAAAGAAGCCTCGTACATCACGGGCGTGGCGAAGAACCCCACCCGGAGGGCCAGCTGAACGGCGTGGGGGACGTCGCGGACGAAGGCGGAGATGACAGCGATGAAGACGCTGATCGCCGCCGCCCACACGATCACGACAGCCAGTGGAAGTATGGCGCCGAGGGCAGGCCAGTCGAATCTGATGCCCTGCACAGGTAGGAGGATCAGGACGGTCGCGAATCCGATACCGAGATCCGCCAACGATGCACCGACCATCGAGAGCGGCAGGGCCTCACGCGGGAAGTACACCTTGGTGATCAGATCGGCAGAGGTGATGAGGCTGGTCACGCTCGTTCCTGCCGCGGTGGCGAAGAACGTCCAGACCACGAGACCCAGCCAAGCGGAGCTCAGGTACGGGCCGCACCCGGCACTGACGTCGAAGCTCTGGGTCAGTACCAAGCCGTACACTGCGAGGATGACGATCGGGCTGATCAGTGCCCACGCTACGTCGAGCACGCTCTGGCGGTAGCGCACCCGAAGTTCGCGAAGCGTCAGCACGCCGACCAGACCGACGGTCCGTACGCTCCGTGACACTAGAGTCGGCTGGTGGCCGGTGGCAGGATCTGGCACCAGCCGGAAGCTAACACCGGACCGTCAGCCCACAGCAAGGCCGCATCCATGGAGGAAACGAGGGCAGATTCCGGCCGAGCGGAGCGCTTGTACGTGGCCCGGTTCGAGCAGAACTGGTGGACGAGCACGGTTCCGGGCGATCAGTTCTCGGTTTGCACCCTGAATGCGCTTTTGGCCTACCTCGACGAGCCATCCCCCCCACTGACCCTGCCAACCGACAAGCTCGATCCGGACATCGCCGAATCTGACGTGCTTGCTGCCGCTTGGTCCATCGTCGGCGAGATCACCAGGGACGGGCTCGCCGTCGAGGACTCCCGAGGAGCACTCCTCACGCTCGACTCCATGGATCTGCGATTGCTTGACGAGATGCAGTCCGGCATCGCCGTGCGTCAGATCGGTCGGGACCTCGAACCCAGCGAACGTGCGACTCGACTCCGCCGACTCATTCGCGCCGGCAAGGCTGTGCGGGTGGCCGGCGTACCGGTCGTGGAGGAACCGATCGATGTCCCCGAAGTCCTC
>CAZVVS010000297.1:0-6402 GCA_964630585.1 uncultured Gordonia sp. | reverse complement strand
ACCGTTGCGGCCCAGCGCATCGCTGCGGTTCACCACGCCACCCGAGACCTCCGCTACACCGACGACCACGGCCAACTCACCCTGCGTCCAGGCGCGCTGCAGCTCGTGTTCTGCGACGTCTCCACCCCCGCCGGCGACGGGTGGAACGCGTATGACGCGCTCAAGACGCTCCTCGTGCGTCGCGGCGTCGACGGTGGCTCGGTCCGCTACATGCAGGAAGCCAAGACCGACCAGGCCAAGGCCAACCTGTTCGCCGCCTGCCGCGACGGCAGCGTCTCCGTGCTGATCGGCTCGACCGAGACCATGGGCGTCGGGACCAACGTGCAGACACGCGCCGTCGCCATGCACCACCTCGACGCCCCCTGGCGACCCGCCGACATCGAACAACGCGACGGCCGCCTCATCCGCCAAGGCAACCAGAACCCCGAAGTCCGTGTGCTCCGCTACGTCACCGAAGGCAGCTTCGATACCTACATGTGGCAGACGCTCGAACGGAAAGCCGCCTTCATCTCGCAGGTCACCCGCGGCGACCTCCCCGACCGAGACGTCGATGACATCGGAGACCAAGCCCTGAGCTTCGCCGAGGTCAAAGCCCTCGCCACCGGCGACCCCCTCATCCTGGAAAAGGCTGCTGTCGACGCCGACGTTGCCCGACTCACCCGGCTCGAACGCGCTCACCACGATGACCAACACCGGCTCCGACGTACCCTCGACACCGCCACCCGACGAGCCGACAAGGCCGAACACCGTGCCGCCGACCTCCAAGGCATCGTCGATCGGGTCACCGACACCCGAGGCGACCGGTTCACCATGACCATCGACGGTCGCACCCACACCAAACGAGTCGACGCCGGCGAACACCTCCAACGCCTGCTCCAAGGCCATCTTGACCAGGCGGCGCCCGAGACCAGCGGCCCCGTCACCGAGATCGGCCAACTCGGCGGACTGACCGTCACCGCCCAGGCCATCACCACCATCGAAGACGAAGTCCGAGTCGCCCTGCCCGACGCTCACATCGAGGTCAGCTTCCTCGCTAGCGACCTCCACCGCAGCGATCCCGCCAACCTCGTCACCCGTCTCGAGCGACACGTGCATCGGCTCCCAGACACGATCGACGAACTGGGGAGCGAGGCGTCCGACGCTCGTGCGGAGGCCCTGCGAGCTGAGGTCAGGATCGGTGCACCCTGGGACCGTGCCGACGAGCTCGCTGGCCTGCGCCGCCGCCAGAAGGAGATCGAGGACCAACTCGCCGCAACCACTGAATCGACCCCAGATCAGCACTCCGCGGACCTGGCGTCGGAGTCGGTGCCGAACTCGTCGACGCCGATCGATCCACAGCCGTTGGCACCCGCTCAGGGACGCGCAACCGCCGATGTGGTGGCCTCCGCAAGGTTGACAGCACGGCTCGATGCCCTTCAGAACCGACCGCGTGTGGAGCCGCCGGGAGTCGAGGTATGACCACACCGACACGGGTAGGTGTGAAGCCCCAGCGGCAGGATGAGTGGCGACAAACCACGACCACGAATCCTCGATGACCGGGTACAAGTAGCTGCTCACTAGCCCAGGAGGACGAAGACCCTGATGCAGTCACCTGTCGCGTCGGCGCGCCGTGCACAGCAAATGACTTCCGATCCGTTCAGCGGACGTTTCCCGATGGAGCTATGCCGCGGCGTATCCCGGCCTATCGAGCGGCAGAGATGCAACGATGGGCAAATGAGCGCTTCTGGAGCGGCAGTCCGAGCTGACGACCAGTCTGAACTGCTGCGCGAGGCCATGACGATGGCGCTCTACGTGGCGATCTGCCTGCTTGCAGCGTTGGCACTCATCACCGATTCCGAAGCCGAGCACGACGGAACGGTCTTCAAGGTCATCTGGGGCACGACCGTCGGTCTCGCGCTGGCTCATTGGGTGGCGTTCCGATTGGCCGCCCGACTCCTGTCCGGCGGTCGCCCAAGCCGCCACGACGGCGAAGCGGCGATTGCACAGCTCAGCGGAGCGGTGCTCGTCGCCGTCGTCGCAACATTGCCGGTCGTCTTCCTCGACGCGAGCGCCGAACTCGACTGGGCCCGCATCGCGATCTCGCTTGCAGTCGCTGGAGGTTTGGCCGTCGGGGCAAAGGCGAACGGTGCATCGACGCCGAGGGCGATCGTTGCAGGCGCGGTGGGATTGGTGGTCGCCGTTGCGATCGCACTTGTGAAGAACTCGATCAGCGGCCACTGAGTGCCTGGTCACTCGGATAGCGGGCGGGGCTCTTGCGGGTGGCTTCGAGCATCGGCCGCGAGTGGCTGTCCTGCCAGCGGTGCTCGGCGACCGATGTTCAGCCGACTTCCCCGAGCGCTGCCTTGAACACTGCGATCGCTGCGGCCACTGTCTCGTCGTCTGGTGCATCGATCACGCCCGGGTTCCGGGAGTAGGCGAACCTCATGACCGCGCTGGCGAGGAGCAGCAGTGCTCGCGCCGAGTCGGCCGCTCGCGCCGAGTCGGCATCGCCCCGCGCGAAGTGATCGGTGAGTGCGGCCTCGACCAGGCGTTCAGCGGCAGCGGAGTGCTGTTGGAGTCGCGCCCGCAGCTCGGGGAAGCGATCGAGCAGCCCCCGAAGCTCGGTGGCATCGACGCGGTCGACTTCGCGGGTGGACTGGATGACCGCGCTGATCAGTCGGAGGGTGCGCGTGAACTGGTCGACCCCGGAGGTGTCGTCGAAGAACTCGCTGATAGCTAAGTCAGGAACGCTCGGTGCTGTCGTGCCAAGCACAGCGTCTTCCTTCGAGTCGTAGTAGTTGAAGAAGGTTCGTCTGGAGACTCCGGCGCGTTCGGTTATCGCATCGACGGTCGCACTGGTGAGGTCGCCGTCGCTGACGAGCTTCAGGGCGGCCTCGTGGAGGAGCTTGAGCGTCTCGCGCCGTTGGCGTTCCCGGAGGCCCATCGAAGGCTGCATAAGTGCAGTCTATGCACTCAGTGCATTCAAGTTGGGGTTCGGTCCAGGTGGCGGTCCGGTCCTGCGAGAACCGATCTTTGGCCGGTGGGTTCGCTGTCATCGCCGTGGTCGACGAGGTCCATCGGGGCGAGCTGGCCCTCCGCTAGCGATTCCGCGGGGATCTCGAGCTCAACGCTGGTGGCGAGCTTCTTCTCCTGGACGAACGTGAGCGCGATGAGGGCGATGACGGCGAGGGGTACCAGGAAGAGGAAGATCGGCAGGAGGGCGTCGTTGTAGGACTCGACGATGGGCGTGCGGATGGCGTCGGGCAGGTCGTTGACGGCAGCGGGTGTGAAGGAGTTCGTGTTGCCGCCGACGCCGGAGCCGCCCGCGCCGGAAAGGTTCTTCGTCAGCAGGTCAGCGAGGCGCGACGCGAAGATCGACCCGACGATCGCGGAGCCGATGGTGGCTCCGACCTGGCGGAAGTAGTTGTTCGCGGCCGTCGCCGTCCCGACGACCTTGCCGGGGAACGAGTTCTGGACGATGAGCGTCAGGAGCTGCTGGGCCAGGCCGATGCCGACGCCCATGACGGCGAGGTATGCGCACATGATCCAGGTGGCCGTGCTCACCTGCATCGTGGAGAGGAGGACGAGGCCCACGCCCATCACCGCTGCGCCGATGATCGGGAACCGCTTGTACCTACCGGTGCGCGATACGACCTGCCCCGAACCGATGGAGGCCACGAGCAGGCCGGCCATCATCGGGATCATCAGCAGACCGGCGACGGTGGCCGTGACGCCCGTGACCATCTGGATGTAGGTCGGCATGTAGCTGATGACGCCGAACATCGCCACGCCGATCATCAACGCCGCGATCGTCGCGAGCGTGAAGTTCCGGTCCTTGAAGAACGACATCGGGATCACGGGGTCGGTTGCACGGGTCTCCACCACGACGAACGCGACGGAGAGGGCGACGGCCCCCAGGACGAGCGCGAGGATCTGCGGCGAGCCCCAGTCGTAGGTGCGGCCACCCCATGTGCAGATGAGGACGACTGCGGTCGTTGCGGCCGCGACGAGGCCCATGCCGAGGTAGTCGATCTGGAGGCGTCCGCTTCGCCCCGGCTTGGGGATCTTCAAGAACCGCGCTGCGGCTGCGATGGCGAGCACGCCCAGGGGCACGTTGACCCAGAACACCCAGCGCCAACCGGGGCCTTCGGTGAGCCAGCCGCCGAGCAGCGGGCCGGCGACTGAGGACACGGCGAACACGGCACCCATGATCCCCATGTACTTGCCGCGGTCGCGAGCCGGCACCACGTCGGCGATCGCCGCCTGCGACAGGATCATGAGCCCGCCCCCACCGAGGCCTTGGATGGCGCGGGTAGCGATCAGCCACTCGATGCTGCCGGCGAGCGCGCCCATGATCGAACCGGCCACGAAGAGCACGATCGCCGCGATGAGCACGGGCCTGCGGCCGAGAAGGTCGCTGATCTTCCCGTAGACGGGCATCATGATCGTGCTCGCCAGGATGTAGGCCGTGACCACCCACGTCATGTTGTTGACGCCGTCGAGCTCACCGACGATGGTCGGCAGCGCGGTGGACAGCACCGTCTGGTTCAGCGACGCGAGCAGCATCGTCACGAGCAGCCCGGCGAACAGCAGCGTCACGTTCGTGGTCGTGGCCGGTGACGGCGCGGGTGTCTTGGGCGGGTCGAGTGTCGCGGGCATCGGGCCTCTTTCGGTGCGTACGGGTGAAACGGGTGTGTCAGCGCCGTCAGGCGACGGCTCGGTGCGCATGCGGGACACCCTCAGAGAAATGCACTCAGGCAGAGTATGCACTAGTGCAGAAAAAGGCAACCGATGGGAGGTTTTGGAGTGTTCTGTGACTCGCCTCGACCCGTGAACAGCCACCCAGCGCCGGTTCGCGGACGGCGCAGATGCTGGTCGCGTTAGTCCTGCCCACCCGCGGTTCGCGACGGAGCATTACATGGGGGCCTGTGCAGGACAGGCCCGAAGGCCGAGGCGGACGTCAGTCGAGGAGGCGACCGATCTCGTCCCCGTCCTTGAAGACGCTGATCTGCCCGTCTTCAGAGACCTTGATGACCACGTCCAGTTCGGTGGAGAGGAATCGTGCGGCTGCGGTCCGGGCGCCTTCGCCGGTACTGTCGGAACTGGTCACCACCGCCCCGTAGGCCAGCAGGCGACCCGAGCGGTCGAGGACGCACGCTCCGTCGATCGATGCCAGGTGTAGGAGCATCGACGTGTCCAGGTCATCGATGTCGAGGACGTCGTGGACCGCTGCTTCGGCGGTCCCCGCTTCGATGTCGTCGAGCCGGTCTTTCGACTGCACCAGCCCTTCGAGGTCGTCGGCGGATGCTGCGACGGCGAGGATGCCGCCGTGGCCGTGTAGTGCGAGGAGTACGGCGGTCTCCACCACGAGCTGTGCGGTTGTCGTCGAGCCGAGGATCTCGGTGAACCCTTCGGTGAGGGCCTGTGTCGGGATGGCTCGCCAGCGTCCTGCTCGCTTTACGATCAGGGGTGGTCCCTCGGAGCAGACCCATATCGAGTGGTCGGCGTGGGCGTAGAACCCGAGTGCACCGAACGCGTTGGACAGGGCGGCGACCAACGAGCCGTCGAGGTCGCCGAACCGGTCGATGAACCTCTCGACGGCCTCCACCTCTGTGGTGGACAGCCGCTGGTCGAGCCGGGCCCGCCGGACCTCGGTCTCGACCCGCCCCGCAGCATCGACCACCAGGGCGGAAGACCGGCCATCGAACAGGAGCGGCACCCGCTTCATCTTGTAGTCGCGGGGGAACACGTGTGTCGGTCGATCGGCGCTGCGCGTCGAGCGCATGACCACTCCGAGGGACAGGTCGTCGCCTTCGACCCGGCTTGCGGCGATCCGCTCCAGCTCTTCCAGCGTCGCGGTCACGACGTCTCGCACGTCGTCGCCGGTGACCTCGCCGTTGGAGAGCTTGGCGATCCGTCCGCAGAGCACCTCGATCACCACGGAGTCCTGGAGGGCTCGCTGGATCGGCGGGGTGATCACGTTCCCATCGAGACCGGAACGACGGCCGATGACGTCGGCGGCAAGCAGCGCCGCCTGGGGGAACGCGGCGATCACATCGGGTAGTTGCGGTGGTATCGCGCTGGTCCCGAACAGCTCAGCGGCACCCCCGGCGATGTTCACGATCATCGTCGTGGACCAATCCCCTGGGCCGTCGCGGTGCGCCGTTGCGGCCTGAGCCAGTGCGTTGACCACGAGCCCCGCCTCGGCGCCGTCGCGGGTGTAGATCAGCTCGACGACGAGGCCGTCGAGCAGCTCGGTGAGGAACTCAGCCACCGAGACCCCGACGGGATCGATGGGAGCGTCCCCATCGCCGTCGACCGTCACCGTGATCCGTTCGCCCTTCGGCGGTAGCGGTCCTTGCCACATGGCGCGGAGATTACGTGGACCGCGGCGACGAAGGCTCGTCGACGGCGCGCGGGAAT
>CAZVVS010000296.1:0-6406 GCA_964630585.1 uncultured Gordonia sp. | reverse complement strand
CGACCCGCTCCGACTCGTGCAGCGTCTGTTCACCGACAAGCAGGTCTTGGCACACGCAGCCGACGGCCTGCTCACCCCCGATGACCAGCGGGCACTCCTCACCGCGGCGAACACCGGCAAACACAAATGGACCTCCGCTGACCTTCCGCTGATCGACGAGGCCGCTGCAGTACTCACCGGGGAACAGCTGAGCTACAGCCATGTGGTCGTCGACGAGGCCCAGGACCTTTCCCCGATGCAGTGGCGAATGGTCCAGCGACGCACACGCCGCGGCTCCCTGACGCTGCTCGGCGACCTCGCTCAAGGCACGAGCCCATGGGCACCCCAGAGCTGGGACCAGGTCCTGCGCTTCCTAGGACTCGCCGACATCGGCGAAGTCGCGGAGCTGCAGCTCGGCTACCGAGTGCCACAGCCGGTGTCAGAGTTCGCGTGCCGGCTCCTCGACCACATCGCCCCCGAACTCGCGGCCCCGACCAGCTTCCGGCCCGGCGAGCCTGTGGTCATCCATCACTTCGACGGCTTGGGTGAGGCCATCGACCTCCTCCGCCTATCCATCGAACCCGACGAGTCGACCGCAGTGATCGCGCCCGAAACGATGATCGCCCGCCTGACCAGCGCACTCGACAACGCCCGCCTCTCCTCCGGCGTCACCGTCACCACACCTGTCGACACAAAGGGACTGGAGTTCGACGCGGTGGTCGTCGTGGAGCCCGCCGCAATAGCGGCGGCCACACCCCTGGGACTACGAGAGCTCTTCATCGCGCTGACTCGACCCACCCGGCGCCTAACCGTCCTGGCCGACCAGCCCGTTCCCCTCGAACTCGATGTCCCCACCAGTTGCCCCTGCGGAATGGCCCTCGTGCGAACCTGGCGGTACTGCCCCACCTGCGGCACCCGCCGTGGAGTGACCAACGTGCCGCCAGAACCGCTCGCCGGCCCGGTTCCACGCCTGCTGTCACACGCCTGAGCAGTGATCCAGCGGAGGGTAGATCCTGGCAGTATCGAACCAGGAGGCATGGATCTGATCGAGCCATCGGCCCGACCTCGGCACTTGTCCGGCGCCGGAGGATGGACTCGGATGTCGCCTGCGGGATTCCTTCTCCCACCGTGAACCCGACGAGGCGTACCTCGGACCCGGTGGTGCTACCACCCTTTCGTTCTGCCGGACCCCGTGGTGACGTGTCTGCGTGAGGTTCTTGGTCCGATCGATCGTCGCCGTCAACGGCTTGGGCGCGGTCCGCGCGATCCAGCGCGACCGCCCCTGCCGCTTCTTGGGCATCCCGTTTCCCGGCACCCCGCTGCAGCATGCGATGACGGTGGGGTCACCTATGAGCGCTCCGCCGCTCATGCTCGGCGCAATGCTCGCGAGCGCCCACCACGGGCGCCACGACGTCGTCGGACTCCTCTCCGCCCTGTTCCTCGTGGGCATCCTGAGCGAGCCGGACACCTGGGAGACGATGCGCCAACCCAGGTCGGACCCGCTGTCGACGGTGTGCGCGGCCTCGGAGATCGCTCTGCCGACGCTCCTGTTCGCCCAGACACTGCTGGCCATCCGCAGGGAGCGTGACACTGGAACACCTTGAGCTCAGACGGCCGACCCTGGGGCAGGCACAGCCTCGAGGCAATCCCTTCTCGCTCGCCGGAGTCGGAAGCCGACATATGGTCGGACTCCCAGTCCGAACGTGCGCTGGACCAACGATCCGAGTGCTCACCGGCTGATGGACCCGAATCCGTGAACGGCAACCAGAGCCTCGGCCAGATCAGCGGGGCGCTCGCGGGCATGTGACATCCTCCCGGTGTGGCTGGGGGGAACGCAGGCGGACCGATGGACCACGGCCTCTACGAGACGCTGGTCACGGAAGCGCTCGCCGAGAGGCTTGTTGACGTCGACGCCGAACACGATCTCGATGTCGTCCCCCTCCATCACACCGAAGCGGCGGATCGTCTTACTCTCCATCTTGGACGGGTCATCGAGCGTTCCTTGGCCGGTCTCGACGACAAGGATCGGGTCGAGGTCGGGGTCCGCCTGGCCCGGGCCCTGATCGACCGCGTCGATCAGATCGTCGAAGGCGGTGATAGCTCAGGCGACCGCCCGGTTGATCCGGGTCAAGTCCTGGCCGCCATCCTCGGACGACAACCAGACGGCACCCCGGCGACGCTGCCGCAGCCGATCATCCCCCTGCTGGACACCACGCTTCTCACCAACGCCCCAGGTGAGCCCCGGGTCGGGCGCCAGGTGCAGACCGAGATCGGTTCCGCTGACCGCATCGACGTGGTCATGGCCTTCATCCGCCGCAGCGGTATCCGCCCCATGGTCGAGGAGCTGCGCCGGCACTGCGAACGGGCGGAGCACCAGCCCGCGCTGCGGATCCTCACCACCACCTACACCGGCTCAACCGAGCGCGAGGCCCTCGATCTCCTGACCGACCTCGGGGCCGACGTCCGGGTCTCCTACGACACGACCACCACCCGTCTCCACGCCAAGGCCTGGCTCTTCCACCGCCTCTCCGGCTTCTCGACGGCCTACATCGGCTCGTCGAACCTGACCCACTCGGCCCAAGTCAGCGGTCTGGAGTGGAACGTCCGCGTCTCGGGGGCCCGCAACCCCGACGTCGTCCGCAAGATGACCTCGATCTTCGAGGCTTACTGGGAAGCCGACGACTTCCGCCCCTATGACCCTGCTGAGTTCGACGAGCGGAACCACCGGGAACAGGATTCGGGACCAACGGTGTTGATGGCGCCGATCGAGCTCCGGCCGGAGCCGTTCCAGGAACGGCTGCTCGAGCAGATCGCCCTCGCCCGCCTCCAAGGCCACCACCACAACCTGCTCGTCTCGGCGACGGGTACGGGCAAGACCGTCATGGCCGCGATCGACTACGCCCGTCTCCGTGACGAGCTACCCCGGAGCCGGCTGCTGTTCATCGCCCACCGCGAGGAGATCCTCGACCAGAGCCTGGCCACCTTCCGCTATGCCCTGCGGGAAGCGGCCTTCGGCGAGACCTGGGTCGGCGGCAAGCGGCCGACCCACTTCGAACATGTCTTCGCCTCGATCCAGAGCCTGAACGCCGCCGGCCTCGAGGCCCTGGAACCCGACCACTTCGACGTCGTCATCGTCGACGAGTTCCACCACGCCGCCGCCCCCTCCTACGAGCGGGTGCTGAACCACGTCCGACCCCGTGAGCTGCTCGGCCTGACGGCCACCCCCGAGCGCAGCGACGGTCTGCCGCTGCTGCACTGGTTCGACGATCGCATCGCCGCCGAACTGCGCCTGTGGGACGCCATCGACCAGCACCGCCTAACCCCCTTCCTCTACTGGGGCATCCACGACGGCCTGGACCTGCGAGAGATCCCGTGGCGCCGAGGCCGGGGCTACGACATCGACGGTCTCACCAACCTCTACACGGGCGACGACGCCTGGGCCCGCCGGGTTGTGAAAGAGGTCGGTGACCACGTCGATGACCTCGCCACCATGCGCTCCCTGGGCTTCTGCGTGAGCGTCGAGCACGCCCGGTTCATGGCCCGCCACTTCACCGAAGCCGGCCTCCCGTCCGTCGCCGTGTGGGGCGACAGCCCGGACGACGAGCGGCGGGCGGCCCTTGCCGACCTGGCGGCGGGCCGGATCCGGCTGCTGTTCTCGGTCGACCTCTTCAACGAGGGCGTCGACCTCCCCACTGTCGACACGCTTCTCCTGCTCCGCCCGACGGACAGCCCGACGTTGTTCCTCCAACAACTCGGTCGTGGCCTGCGCCGGGCCAAGGGCAAGACGGCGTGCACGGTGCTCGACTTCGTGGGCCACCACCGCAAGGAGTTCCGTTTCGATCGACGGCTGCGGGCCCTCCTGGGCGGGAGCCGCAAGGACATCGAGCAGCAGGTCGTTGACGGCTTCCCCTTCCTCCCCGCGGGTTGCCACATGGAACTGGATCCGGTGGCCCGGGACGTGGTCCTGGCCAACATCCGGGAGGCCATCCCGAGCCGCTGGACCGCCAAGGTCGAGGAACTGCGCGGCCTGCGCACAGCGGGGCACCCGACCACCCTGGCGTCGTACCTCGACCAGACCGGCATGGAACTGGGCGACGTCTACACCGGCAACCGGGGCTGGTCGGACCTGTGCGTTGCGGCCGGCATCGAGACGGCCGCCCCAGGACCTGAGGAGACGCCGCTGCGACGGGCCATCGGTCGACTCCGACACGTCGACGACGAGGAACGGCTGACGGGCTACATCGAGCTCCTGGCCGCCGATGCCCCGCCCAGCACAGAAGCTCTCCCCGAGCGGACCGCTCGCTTGGCCCGGATGCTGGTGGCCTCCCTGAGCGACCAGGTCCTCACCAAGGCCGACACATTGGACGACGGCCTGCGGCTGCTCTGGGCCCACCCTCAGGTCCGGGCCGAGCTCGGCGAGCTGTTCGGCGTCCTCGCCGGCCAGATCGACCACGTCCACACGCCGCTGAACGACGAACCCGACGTCCCCCTTCAGGTCCACGCCCGCTACACGAGGATCGAGATCCTCAGCGCCTTCGGCGTCGGAGAGACCGCCAAGGTCGCCCCCTGGCAATCCGGCGTTTACTGGGCCGAGGAGGCGCAAGCAGACCTGTTCGCCTTCACCCTCGACAAGTCGAGCGGCTCCTTCTCCCCCACCACCCGCTACCGGGACTACGCCATCAGCAGAGACCTCATCCACTGGGAGAGCCAGTCGGTCACCCGAGCCGACAGCGACACCGGCCGGCGCTACCAACGCCACGAGGCCATGGGCACCTCGGTGATGCTGTTCGCCCGCCCGACCACGCACGACCGGGCGTTCTGGTTCCTCGGTCCGGCGACCTACGTCAAGCACGAAGGCGAGCGCCCCATGGCCATCACCTGGCGGCTCGAACACTCCCTCCCCGGCGACCTTTACGCCACAATCGCCGCTGCGGTGGCCTGATCGGTCGTATTCATCACCGGAAGCCGAGGAGATCACCCACATGTACCGCCCTTCGGACAACCAATCCGCACGACCGCCTGAGGCTGGGTCCGAATGTCGGCTCCCGCATCTCACATCCGAAGTCACCACGGGCTCGCGCTGATCGTCGGATTCGGTGGCCGGCTAGAGCAGACCAATGCCTAGGTCGTCGGCGACCTGATCAACGATGGCGGTGACTTCGTGCAGGAAGCTGTTCTGGTCAGGCGAGGGCGTCACGGACGGGACGGGCGCAGCACGATCGTAAATCTCCGACGAGATAATCCGGGCCCGGACGAAGGTGGAGCCTGTCCCAGCCTGCGCATAAGCCTGCTGCCACGAGCTATGTCGCTCGTTGTCGAGTCGACGGGAGGAGAGATCACGGATCTCCTTTGCGATGGCGTTGGCGAACTCATCGATGATCTGCTGCTTCTCGTCATCGGACGGATCCGGGCCCTCCCAACGAACGGGCTGGCCGAGCATCCGGTACACCTGCTCATCCAGCTCCCGCTTCAGTTCCGCCACAGGACGCAGGGTGTCGTACTCATCCGCCCAGCCCTCTGCGAACCGTCGGGAGAGCGCCTTGATGCGAGTCCAGTGCTCCTTCGGAGAAGAGGGATTGAAGTCGACGCCGAGACGCCCCCGCCACGAGGTGTGGAAGCTTGTTGCGGCCTCGCGTACGGCAAGGACCAGGTTGACTCGGTCGTAGACGGGCCTGACCTCCGTCGCCTCTGGGCGCTCCACGATGTGGTCGATAGCCGACAGCAGCCCGGAGAGTTGCTCAATGGACCGTCGACCCGCCTTCTTGCTGGTGTCGAGCGGATTGTCGATCCCCCCAACGAAGAAGCAGCCCATCTCGAGGCGCTGGCGCAGGACTCGCTCGGCGAACGGCCCGAGGTCGTCGCCGATGGCCTTCAGAACGTTCTCTCCTGAGGCTCGAACATGCCCTTCACGGTCCGAGAACGTGGGCAAGTTGTCGCCCTTGACCAGATCGAAGTGGGTGAAGCAATAGAGCAGTTTTCCGGCGTTGCCTGATGTGACCACCGCCTTCATTGCTGCCACCGGAGCTGCCTGCATCGGCTGGGTGGCGTTGTCGACCAAGATGACCGCGTCCACCTCTTCGATGCGTTTCGTCACGGAGGTTGAGAGAGCAGCCGCCGAACTGGGCGTATGCCCAAGTCCCTCGCCGTCCACGATCACGAGGCGAGGAGGCAACTGGTCGCCGAGCCACGAAGGTGCGAATGCTCCAGCGACGCGAATCCCGCTCACGAGGGGCGTCAGCAGCGAACCGAAAAGGGGTGCGTAGTTGCTGGAGAAGCGGGTGACTGCCTTCAGGAGCTCCCCTCGGTTCTCGCTGGACCACGACCAGGAGATGGGCCAACCCTGGCGATTCCTGCGAATCTCGCCCACCGTCAGCGAGTCGAAGCGCTTCTCGACCTCATCGATGAGCGCATCGACGAGAGTGTGAAA
>CAZVVS010000295.1:0-6414 GCA_964630585.1 uncultured Gordonia sp. | reverse complement strand
AGCCGCCGAGTTCGAGCACCGTCAGGGTGGGATCCAGCGGGGATGCGTAGTACGCGCGGATCTCGGTGATGCGTCCGCGCTCCGAGAACAGGTACCACTCGGTTCCGCGAAGGACGATGCCCTGTCGCTTCTTGAAGTGCGTCCATTCGCAAACCGCGGACTGGGCACGGACGTCGACGGCGATCTCGTCGACCGTCCAGCTGGACCCACCCGCTTCCACGGCATTCTGCCATCGTTGTGCGATCGTGCGCGCGCCGCGGAAGGGGCCCTCATACATGTCGGGCGGGAAGTAGTGCACGGCATCGGGCTCGAAGTAGGCCTCGATCTCGTCGGGGTCGCCGCGCGTGCAGGCATCCATGTACTCCCGGACGACGCGCTCCATCTCTTCGTGGCTCAGAGTCACGGGAGCCACCTCCTTCCTTGGCGGCTGTACACATCCTCAAGGTACCCGCGCGCAGCCTCGAGTTGAGCGGCTTGCGAGGCGCTGGCCGTGCTGGCCGCCGGCCTCGAGCACGTTCGGCATCGGCTTTAGCCGCCGGTGATGAACAGCCCGGCAAGCAGCACGACGGCCAGGGTCGTCGTACCCCAGCCGACTATCGGCACCGCGGCGTAAGGCGGAGTCCGCCGTCCGCGCCGGCGCCGCGACAGCACCCAGATCACCAATGCCAGCACCAGTGCGGCTATCGACAGCGTCACCCGCGCCGCGTCGACCCGATGGAACATCACCACCCCGGCGATCGTCACGGCACTGACCGCGGTGCGCTCCCACGCCAGCGCGGTGCGCTCGGACGGCAGGGTGGGCGGGGCGCTCGGCTCGGTCATCAGTTGTGCGCGAAAATCATCAGAATCAGCGCGTATACCGCTGTCACCAGCATTGCCGCGCCCAGCAGGATCGGGATCCGGCTCGGCGGCAGGTCCTCGTCGGCTTCCATCGCCTCCTGGACCTCTCGCCAGCGTCGCACCGCCAGCGCAGCCAACACACCGCCGAAGGCGATCAGCAGACCGCTCAGACCGTGGCGCAGACCGTAGATTCCGAAGCTCGGTAGCACGATCAACGCCACACCGCCGCCGATCAGTGCGAGCGAGGTTCGGATCCAGGCCAGGAAGGTCCGCTCGTTGGCCAGGGTGAACCGGTAGTCGACCATTGCGGAGGTGTCCTGGGCCGGGGTTTCGGTCATTGCTCTGCGCCTACACTTCGTCGGCGGGGACCCAGTTGAACGTCACCGGGTCGGGCCCGATGCGCCGGCCCTCGTCGAGAGCATCGATCGCGGCGATGGTCTCGGCGTCGAGTCGCACGTTCTGCGCCTCGAAGTTTTCCCTGATCCGGGCGGCGCTCGACGCCTTGGGGAAGAGGATGTCGCCGCGCTGCAAGTGCCAGGCGATGACGACGGCCGATACCGGATGCCCAGCGCGTTCGGCGATGGCGGCGAGCTGCGGATCCTCGAAGACGGTGCCCATCGCCAGCGGCGACCATGCCTCGGTGGCGATACCCAACTCGGCGTCGACGGCGCGCAGGTCGTTTTGCGCGAGGTACGGGTGCACCTCGATCTGGTTGACCGCGGGTACCACCGAATCGGGTCCGGTGATGCGCCGGAGGTTGTCTGCGGTGAAGTTGGAGACGCCGATCGAGCGCGTTTGACCCGTGCCCCGGGCGGTGATCATCGCGTTCCAGGTGTCGACCTAGTCGATGTCGATCTCGGGCAGCGGCCAGTGGATGAGGAACAGGTCGACATAGTCGAGCCCGAGGCGCTCCAGTGAATCGCCCAGCGACGAGATGACACGGTCGGGCGCGTGGTTGTTGTTGTTGAGCTTGGTGGTGACGTAGAGCTCCTCGCGGGGGATGCCGCTCTCCGAGATCGCCCGGCCGACGCCGTTCTCGTTGCCGTACATCTGTGCCGTGTCGATATGGCGGTAGCCGATCTCCAGGGCTTCGGCGACACGGTCGCGCGCCTGCTCGTCGGGGATCTGCCAGGTACCGAAGCCGAACTGGGGGATGGACAGGCCGTCGTTGAGGGTGATGAGGCTCATGGATTCCACAGTAGTGGCGCCCGGGAGCGGCTGTGGTGAGACTCACTCGCCATATTGAGTGTACGTATGTACACTCAAAATCATGACCGCTGTGCAACCGTTCTCGTACGACGATGAGCGCCCCCACCCCGACGCCAGCACCCGGGCCGAGCGCCGCGCCGAAATCCGTGCGCTGTCCGAACTCGGGCTCGTCGAGTTGGGCAAGGCCTCCGACGGTATCCACGAGACCCACCGCGCGATCTCCGACCGCATCTTCAAGACTCTGCGGTGGGGCTTGGGGCCCACCGTCGCGCCGGTGAAGGCCGTACACGACGCGATCGCCGATGGCGTGTACCTCGTCGTCGGCCAGTCGATGGAGACCGCCGGCAAGGTCAGCGGCATGGCTGCCGACCTGCCGATGAAGCAGGCGCCGTCGTCGACGAAGGTCGGTTCGACCATCATCGCCGCGGTCAACGGAGTGATCGGCGACGAGCTCGACTCCTACCAGTCGCCGCTTGCCGATCCGCTATCGATCCGCGTCGACGGGGAGCCGGTGCCGCTCACCGACGAGGCCCTGGCGGCGGCTTTCCCGTACGCGCATCCGCGGATCGTCGTCGCGATCCACGGCCTCGTCGAGACAGAGCACGCGTGGGCGTGGGGTGAGTCCGAGCCCTACGCCGACAGTCTCGAGCGCTCCGGTGTCACGACCGTGTTCCTGCGGTACAACACCGGCCGCCACATCTCGACCAACGGGCGCGATGTCGCCGAGTTGATCGACGACCTCGTGCGCCGGTGGCCGGTGCCCGTCGAATCGGTCAACCTCCTGGGTCACTCGATGGGCGGGCTCGTGGCTCGCAGCGCCGCCCACTACGGCCTCGGCGCTGGCCACGGTTGGGTCCGTCTGGTGCGGTCCACCGTCTCGCTGGGCACCCCGCACCTCGGGGCGCCGCTGGAGCAGCTCGTCCACTTCGGTAGCGCCGGGCTGATGAAACTGCCCGAGACGCGGGCCTTCGGCCGGCTCCTGCGGCGGCGCAGCAGCGGCATCCGCGACCTGCGGGCCGGGACCATCGTCGACGAGGATTGGGCCGGTCGCGACCCCGACGACCTGGCTCGCGCCGCGGCCGCCGAGGTCCCGCTCCTCCCCGGTGCCGACCACTACTTCGTGTCTGCCACCATCACCCGCAATCCGCGCCACCCGCTCTCTCGGGTGGTCGGTGACGGCCTTGTGCTGCACCACAGCGCCAGCGGCACCAATTCGACCCGGCACATCGGCTTCGATCCGGGCAACGGGCTGCACCTGGGCCGATCAACCCACTTCACGCTGCTCAACTCGCCGATCATCGCGGAGAAGTTGCCCACGTGGTTCGCATTGGATCAGCTGCCGATGCCCGAGCCGCTGCCGCAGCTGCCGGTCTAACCGCCGAACAGCAACCAGAGCCCGGTGAAGGTGTAGCCGACCATCAACAGCATGAGGGCCAGCTGACCCGTCAGGTGGTGGCGCCGCGGCAGGATGCGCAGCGCCGCGTCGTCGGCGGCGATCACCGCGAGCAGGTGCCCGACGATGATCGCGCCGACGGCCAGTACCGACAGCAGCGTCGGGTGGTCGGTGAACGGCGACCACATCGCGGGCTCGCCCGCGCCCAGTGTGCGCAGCCAAGAGTGCAGGACCTCCTGCCCGTCCTGGACGAAGTACTTCGCATAGTGGGCGACGAGATAGCCGACGGCGATCGGGATCAGCGTGTGCGACATCTTCCCCGGAATGGCCAATCGCTGTGCCCGCGTCACGCCCCCGGTGGCCATCGTCGCGAGGCAGAAGCTCACGCCGACGACGACGATGAACAACAGCAGGATGGCGGTGCGCGCCCCGATCCCCGTGGCACTGTGCGTCGCCGACCAGGCGTCGAAGGCAGTGGACCCCAGCAACACGGCGATGACCGCGACCGCGCCCGCGCCGGTCCGGTAGGCCGCCAGCCCCCGCAGCGGGTTGCGCAGGACCAGTTCACCTGAAACGGCGTCGCGTCCCAGCGGGCTCATCGTCGCAATCGTCGCGCTGTACACCTCGAACGGTTCGGCCTGGGAGAACCACGTCGAACCGAATACGACCGCTCCGACGACGGTGATCGCGAAGTACACCGCGCACCACCAGAGCACGGCGGTGAAGTCCTTGTCGACGACGGCGAGCTCGATCCACACGAACGCGAACAAGCCCAATGCGGCCGGCCAGCGCCCCAGGACAGCCGGGTACGCGCGCAATCCCCGCTCGGGTCGGCGGCCCAGCGCCGAGCAGGCCCACCGGTGCAGGGTGCGCACCGGCGACAGGTACCGCCCGACCGGGCCGAAGACCAGCGATGCGGGCACCAGTCCGACCCACAGCCAGATGAAGAACGTCCCGACGAGCGGGTTCTCGTGCTCGTCGCGCGCGATGAATCCGAGGACCAACGCACCGACGGTGAGGGTCAGCCCGACCACTCCGAGGGCCTCGCGCAGGCCACGCGAATCGGCCAGGCGCGTCAGGCGCGGCAGGGCCGCGACGTACTTGGAAGGTGCCAGTCGTGGCGTCTTCCACGCGAAGGCCAACACGAGGAACGAGACGGCCAGCGCCCATGACCCGCCGACAAGCGCATAGGTGATGTCGACTGGGAACGCGGCCGCCTCACCGGTGCCGTGGGCCAGGTAGGAGGTCATGCCCGCGGCGTGCTCACCCGTCATCGCGTGAATCGCCGGACTCGTCACCTGCCGCGTCGAGTTCGCGGTCGTAGGTGTCGAGCATCTCGTCCTCGTCGAGGAAGGGCTCCTCGTCGGCGTCCTCGTCATCGCGGCGCCGGTCGCGCACGACCATCGCCACGATGACGGCGACGACGATGAACGCCGGCACGAAGGCCGGTACCGCAGTGATGAGCGGATGGTCGGCCAAATAGACGGTCGTCATCAGTGGCTACTCGTCCTCACCGTTGCTCCGCTACGCGTCCTCACCGTTGCTCCGCTACGCGTCGACGGGCTCGGGTTCGCGCTTGCCCGAGGCCTTGCGGGCGCCCTGGAACCGCAGCGGTGGGTCGCCCTCCCGCGGGAAGTAGGCCTGGTTGATGCGCGCGACGCCCCAGCTCAGGACCCAGACGAGGGCGATGGTCATGGCGGCGACGATCCAGGTCGCGGTCGAGAACAGCCACGCCGGATGGTCGAACTTGCGCTCGCGCTGCAGCATCTCGATCTCGCGACCCAACGGACGGTCGATGTGCGGCGTGGCACTGACCTCGGCGGCACCGATCGCAGGGTCGGCGGCCATGTAGATCGGCAGGGCCGTCAGGGTATCGCCGTCCTGGATGCGCAGTACGGTTTTCCACGAGCCGGAGACGGGGAACGGCCGCGTGCTGCGGAAGTGGCCGGGGCCGACTTTTTCCAGCGGATCGATGACAAGGCCGCGCAGGTCGTTGCCGCCGCCCTGCCATGCGAGGATGGTCACCCACTCGGGGTCGTCACTGATGAAATCGGTGGGGGTGACGGTGACATCGGCGGTGACCATTCGGAAGCCGTCAACCTGCGGGGCCTCGGTCAGGTGCAGGGTCGCCCGTGCGCTGGTTGGCACGTTGATGCTCAAGCCCCACAGCGTCGACCCGGCGACGACGAGGATCATCGCGACGACGATGGAGCGGCGCACCGCCCGCCGTGGCAGCGGCCGCAGTTCCAATGCCCGGGCGAACAACCCGGCCGTCAGCCCGACGGCGATGCCGACGGGGATCCCGACCGCCAGCAGCGACGGCCACATGCTGCTCGGCCACGGGATCGGGAACAAGGCCTGCACCCACAGCGACTCGCCGAAGGCGCCGACGGTGGCGCCCAGCACGCCCGCCACCGCGCCGAAGGCGATCGCGTTTCGCCGCAGCTGCGGGATGAGGGCGAGCAGCTCGACGACGATTGCGATGCCCAGGTACAGCGGGAACGTGTTGGTCGGCTCGCCCAGGATGGGGCCGACCAGGACCGCGACGATGCTGCGGATGAACGCGGCGAAGACGACCGCGATGAATGCGGCACCGGGGCCGGCCCAGAGGCGGGCCACGACACAGCCGAAAACGCCCGCGCCGATCATCAACATCGGCTGGAAGACCAGGCGGAACTGTTCGACGCCGAAGTCGAACTCCACCTGGAACACCGACAGGCCGATGAGCAGGCCGCCACAGGCGATGCTCTGCGCCAGTTTGGTCATGAACGGCCCGGCGATCCAGGCGGGCACAGTCCAGCCGAACAGCTTCGACGGTCCGCCGGGCGGGGTCTGGTTCTTCTGCTTGCTCACCGTGGCCGCGAGGAAACCCTCGTGCATCAGGGCGATGATGGCGATCAGGGAGAACCCGGCGCCGCCGATCAGCATGAGGTGCGTCGGGCCCCACAGGGTGACGTCCTGGCCGAAGATGC
>CAZVVS010000294.1:0-6425 GCA_964630585.1 uncultured Gordonia sp. | reverse complement strand
CACCGCCTCGAGGACCACCCCGCGCAGCTGGCGTTGGGGCCGATGGTGGTCCTGCACGCCGTCGCCGACCGCGTCGTCGACGCGTACCTCGCCGTCACCGAGCAACTCGACACCGACATCGCCGAGATCGAGGAGAACGTCTTTGGCGGGTCGCAGGTCAACATCGACCCGGTATACCTCCTCAAGCGCGAGGTCATCGAGTTCCGCCGAGCCGTAACGCCCCTGGCGATCCCCCTGAAGCGACTGACCGCCCCCAATCCGTGGTTGCCCAAGGAGGTGCGGGCCTACTTCCGTGACGTCTCCGACCACCTGACGACGGTCAACGAGCGCGTGCTGGACTACGACAGCCTGCTGTCGTCGATGCTCGACGCCGCCACGGCCAAGGTCGGCATCCAGCAGAACACCGACATGCGCAAGATCACCGCGTGGGCGGCGATGGCCGCGGCGCCGACGATGATCGCCGGGATCTACGGCATGAACTTCGACCACATGCCCGAATTGCATTGGCGCTACGGCTATTTCGTCGTTCTCGCAGTCATGGTCATGATCTGTGCGCTGCTGTGGCGCACCTTCCGAAGGCATGGGTGGTTGTGATGCACAAGCTTTTCTCCTACGGCACCCTGCAGTTCCACGAGGTGCAGCGCGCCACGTTCGGCCGGCTGATCCCCGGTGAGCCCGACGCCATCGTCGGCTTCCGCAGCGAGATGCTCACCATCACCGACCCGATGGTGATCGAGCGCAGTGGCACGGACCAGCATCCGATCCTCGTACCGGGCTCCGCCGACGACGCGGTGGAGGGGACGACATTCGTGGTCGACGACGAGGAGGTGGCCGCCGCCGACCACTACGAGGTCGACGACTATCAGCGCGTGGAGGTCCCGCTGCGCTCAGGCGGGCTGGGTTGGGTCTACGTGCTGGCCGATTGAGGCCCGCACGATTTCGCCAATCCCCACGCACCGGCGCAGCTCTGGCGAAACCGCGATAGGTTCAGCCCAGCGTCGCTGCCACGCGCGCCGGGTCGGCCGGGTCGATTCCGGCATCGGCCCACGCCTCCCGCAACGCGTCAGCGCCTTTGAGGCGCACCCACGCCGCTTCGTTCGCCGTGATCGGCACCGCCCGCAGGAACCGGACCGCCTCGGCCGGCGCCGGAAGTTCCAGCGGCGCCAACTCGTCCTGCGCCACCAGCACCGCGGTGAACGGCGCACCGTCCCACAGCGGGGTGCCGAGATCGACGAGGGCATCGGGCCCCAGCACGAGGCCCTCCACCATCGGCGCAGCGGCGATCATCGCCAACGACTTGTGCAGATTGCGCAACCCCGCCTCCCCGGACGGTGTCAGCCGCATGACCACCTCGGCACGCGGGCCCCGGACCGGATCGGGGTTGAGGTCGGCCGGGTCGGCCATCGGGTGCCTCGACGCGCCCGCTGTGACGTAGGTCAGGTATCCCGCGTCGACGTCGGCGAAGCGCAGCACATCGATCGGCTCAGCCCCCAGGAAGGTCACCGATGCCCGCTGCGGCACCGCGCCCAGCTCGCGCTGGAGGTGCTGGCTCAGCAGGTCCGGGTTCCAACCGCCGCTCACCGCGACAGGTTGACGCCGGTCTTCGCGTCGAACACGGCGACCTTGTCGGCGTCGAACACGAGCGTGGCCCGGTCGCCGCGGCGGATCTGCGACTGCGGCGACAGCCGGGCGACGATCTCGCCGCCGGGGGCCTGCAGGTGGGCGTAGTTGTCCGAGCCCAGCGATTCGAGGACGTCGACGACCGCGACGACCTCCTGCGCTCCGGTTGACCGGACCGACACCATCGCTGCGTCGTGCAGGTGCTCCGGGCGGACGCCGAGGACGACCGAACCGTCGCTGCGCGCCGCCGTCGCATTGGCCTCGACATGTGCCCCGTTCGGCAGGGCCACGACTCCGAGGTCAGTCTGCACTCCGCCGGGGACGAGTCGTCCCGGCAGCAGGTTCATCGCCGGGCTCCCGATGAAGCCCGCGACGAAGAGGTTGGCCGGGTTGTTGTACAGGTCGTCGGGTGTCCCGATCTGCTGGACGTAGCCCTCGCGCATCACGACGACCCGATCGCCCAGCGTCATCGCCTCGGTCTGGTCGTGGGTCACGTACACCGTCGTCGTGCCCAGCCTCGCCTGCAGTCGGGCGATCTCGACGCGCATGGCACCGCGCAGCTTGGCGTCGAGGTTGCTCAGCGGCTCGTCCATGAGGAAGGCCTTGGGCGAGCGCACGATCGCCCGGCCCATCGCCACGCGCTGGCGCTGCCCGCCCGACAGCTGTGCGGGCTTGCGGTCGAGGTAGTCGTCGAGCCCGAGGATGGCCGACACCTGCGCGACCTTTGCGTCGATCTCCTCGCGCGGCAGCTTCGGCCGCGCCAGCGACAACGGGAACTCGATATTGCGCCGGACCGTCATGTGCGGGTACAGCGCATAGTTCTGGAACACCATCGCGATATCGCGGTCGCGCGGCGCTGTCTCGTTGACCCGCACGCCGTCGATGCGCAGTTCACCGGAGGTGATGTCCTCCAGGCCCGCGATCATGTTCAGCGTCGTCGACTTCCCGCACCCGGATGGGCCGACGAGGATGAGGAACTCCCCGTCGGCGATGTGCAGGTCCAGTTCCGCAACGGCCACAGATCCGTCGGGATACCGCTTGCTGATGCCGTCGGCGACGATTTCGGCCATGGGGCTACCCCTTCACCGCGCCGGAGGTCAGCCCGGCGACGATTCGACGTTGGAAGATGAGGACGAAGACGATGATCGGGATGGTGATCACCACGGCCGCGGCGGCGATCTGACCGGTCGGCTCGGTGAACTCCGAGACGCCGGTGAAATTGGTGATCGCCACCGGCGCGGTGATCGCCCGATCACTCGACGTCAAGGACAAGGCGAGCAGCAACTCGTTCCACGAGAAGATGAACACCAGGATCGCGGCGGTGACCACGCCCGGCGCGGCCAGCGGCACGATGACCCGGCGGAAGGCCTGTGCGCTGGTAGCGCCGTCGAGCTTGGCGGCCTTCTCCAGGTCCCATGGGATCTCCCGGAAAAACGCCGAGAGCGTGTACACGGCCAACGGCAGGGCGAAGGTGATGTAGGGCAGGATCAGGCCCGGCCAGGTGTCGAACAGCCCGAGGCGCCGCTCGATGTTGAACAGCGGCGTGACCAGGGAGATCTGCGGGAACATCGCGATCAGCAGCGTCGCACCCACGAGTGCCTTCTTGCCGCGGAAGTCCAACCGCGCGATCGCATAGGCGGCCATGGTGCCGATGACCACGGCGATCACCGTCGTGATGAGGCCGACGCCGACCGAGTTGATCAGCGCGCTGGTGAAGCCTCGGTAGGCGAAGGCCTCGCGATAGTTGTTCAGGGTCGGGTCGGCCGGCAACAGTTTGCCGTCGGTCGGGTTGGACTTGAACGACAGGCTCAGGATCCACAGCAGCGGGATGAGGGCGTACAGGATGACCAACAGGTTGATCGCCGACCAGCCGAGTTTGCGCTTGTCCATCCCCGTCACCGCCCCTCGTCGCGCGCACCGGGCGCCGACGTCCCGAAGCCCTTGATGAACAGGGCCGCGATCAGCGCGACACACAGGAAGACGAGGACGCTGATCGCCGAGCCGGTGCCCAGGTTGAACGCCTTGAACAGGTTGTCGTAGCCCAGGATCGACACCGATCCGGTGCCGCCCGCACCCTTCGTCAGCACGTAGATGTTGTCAAAGATGCGGAAGGCGTCGAGTGTGCGGAACAGCAGTGCGACGAGGATCGCCGGCTTCATCAGCGGAATGATGATCCGCCACAACCGGGTCCACGCCCCCGCGCCGTCGACCTGGGCGGCGCGCAGCAGATCGTCGGGGACCAGGGCAAGGCCGGCCAGGAGCAGCAGCGCCATGAACGGCGTCGTCTTCCACACTTCGGCGAGGACGATGATCGCCAGCGACGGCAGCTGGTGGGTCAGCGGCGCCGACCCGTCGGGCAGGAGATTGGCCAGGTAGCCGGTATCCGGGGTCCACGCGTAGTACCAGGACATCGCGGCGACGACGGTGACGACGCCGTACGGCAGCAGCACCATGGTGCGGACCGTGCCACGGCCGACGATGGTGCGGTGCATGACCAGTGCGATCGCCATGCCCAGCACGAGCTCGATGGCCACCGAAACGACCGTGATGAGCAGCGTCACCCCGAGTGCGCTCCACCAGTAGCCGTCGGACAGGACCGCACCGTAGTTGCCCAGGCCGACGAATTCGGTGCGGCCGGGCTCGGTCAACGAGACGCGGTTGAGCGACAGCCACACCGAGTAGACGATCGGGTACGCGGTGACCAGCGCCATCAGCAGCACGGCGGGGGTGATGAGGAGGTAGGCGAGGCGACGATCGCCCGCGGCGCCGCTCACGGGACCAGTCCTTCACCGTCGAGCGCCTTGCGCGCGGTCGCGGCGAGTTCATCGGCGAGCTTCGCCGGGTCCCAGGACCCGACCGGGTGCAGCTTCGCCGCGAGCATCGTCGACAGTGTCGAGTAGACCGGAGTCGCCGGGCGCGACGTGGCGTGCTCGTCGCTGAACTGCAGGCGCAGCAGGTCGGCCATCGGGAACGCCGACCGAAGTTCCGGTTCGTCATAGAGAGCTTTGGCGGTCGGCGCCATCGACGCCTTCAACGCGTACTGTCGTTGGGCATCGACGCTGGTCAGACAGCGCACCGCGCGCCATGCGCGGTCGGCCTTGTGCGACCGCGACGAGACTGCCAGGTTCAATCCACCCAGCGTCGACCGGGCCGGCAGCGCGGCCTCGACACCGGGGTACGGCGCGTAGGCGAACCGCTTGGCGAGCACCCGGTTGGCCGCGGCTAGCTCGGCGGTGCTCGGCGTCGGCGCATCCTCGGCGAACAGGTCGGCGAACTGCCGCATCTCCGGGAAGAACGGGACCTGCTGGTTCTCGTCGGTACCGGTGGCGGCGTTCGAGCGCATCGACGAGTAGACGTAGGGCCAGTTCAGCTCGAACGTCGCCTGCCCCCGCTCCAAGCCCAGGCGCGAGGGGTCCTCGGTGTTGTTGGACAGTGACGGATCGGCGCCGGGGGCGGTCGCCACCGCTTTGAGCACATTCAGCGCGCGGACCGTCGCCGCACGGTGCTCCGGCGTGTCGGTCAGCGTGACCTTCGACGGATCGTCGGGGTCCAGCACCGAGCCACCCGCGCTGGCCAGCACCGAGTTGAACCACACGACGAGGCCCTCGTACTGGGCCCCCTGCACCATGATGTAGCTCGGCACCGTCTTGCGCTGCGCCGCCGGCAGCTCCGCATTCTCCGCGATCACGGCCTTGCGGATCACCTCGTTGTCGGCCAGCAACTCGTCCCACGTCGCCGGCGGTGTCGAACGCTTGACGTAGCGGCGCAACAGGTCGGGTCGGTACCAGAGCAACTGCGTGTTGGCCCAGGTCGGCACCGCGTAGAGGCGCGGCGCGGCGTCGTCGGGGCGGCGCCACGTCGCCGTCGCCAGCGGACCACCCAAAACCGATTGGCCCAGCGGCGCCGCGAGGTCGTCGGGAACCGGTCGCGCCCACCCCGCCTCGGCGAACTCCGCGGTCCACGTGACATCCATGGCGAACACGTCGACGCCGGAGTCCCCGCCGGCGAGGCGGCGGGCGAGTTGCAGGCGCTGCCCGTCGGCGTCCTTCGGCAGGCGCACCACCGAGACCCGGTACCCGTCGGCGCACTGCGCCGCGACCGCTTCGATCGCCGCCGCGTCGTTGCCGGGCACGTAGGCGGTGACGACGTCGGGGGCCACGCTGTTCGCGCAGGCCACGGCCAGGGGTGCACTCATCGCGAGCACGGCCGCCAGCGCGGCTCGGCGCACTACCACCGTCGGGTCCTCCTCAGCCGGGACAGGTGCTCACAGGGACAGCTGCGCCAGCATATCCCGGCCGCGTTCGGCAGTGGTCGGATCACACAGCACGTCGTAGCGCCCGGCCACCAGCTGCATCGTCGACGCGAAGTCGCGCTGTCCGCGCATCATCGCGTAAGGGATCGCCGACGATACGACGCCGAAGACGATGCCGCCCGCGACGCCCATCAACAGTGCGGTCTGCGCCGGAGTCACGACGAACGACGCCAGCATGCCGATGAACAGACCCAGCATGGCACCTCCGGCAATGCCCTGCAGGATGACACGGCCCCAGGTCAGCCGTCCGGTGACGCGCTCGACCTGCATCAGGTCGACGCCGACGATCGTGACGTTCTGCACCGGGAAGCTGTTGTCGGACAGGTAGTCGACGGCCTTCTGCGCTTGGGCGTAGGTCGGATAGGAGCCGATCGGCCATCCCGAGGGCGGCGTCGGCAGGCCGGGAGTCCCCCGACCGGATTGTTGGGGCTGCATGGCTTAACCCTTCGGTGCGTTTGCCAACCGGGCCACTACGCTGGCACGTATGTCGGTG
>CAZVVS010000293.1:0-6440 GCA_964630585.1 uncultured Gordonia sp. | reverse complement strand
GCCGAGCTTCTTGCAGTTGGGGACGATCTTGGTGAAGAGCATCTTCTGGAACTCGCTGCGCATCGGGGACTGCTGGGTGAGGGGGATGGCGATTTTGGGGTCGACGCCGAGGCGGTCCCAGACTTCTTGTTGGAGGAAGCGGTCGCGCATGCGCACGGCTGCTTCGAACGCGAACTCCTGGCGTTCGCCGAGCTCGGTGTCGGTGAGCTCGGTGTAGTACTCCTTGAGGCTGAGCACCCCGAAGGCGACATGGCGGGCTTCGTCGGCCATGACGTAGCGAAGGAGCTGTTTGAGGAGTGGTTCTTCGGTGAGCATGTGCATGAAGCCGAAGGCGGCGAGGGCGAGGCCTTCGACCATGATCTGCATGCCGAGATAGGTCATGTCCCATCGGCTGTCGGCGACGATGTCATCGAGGAGCATGCCGAGGTGGGTGTTGATGGGGTAGTAGCCCTCGAGCTTGGTGTCGAGGTACTTGGCGAACACCTCGACGTGGCGGGCTTCGTCCATGACCTGGGTCGCGGCGTAGTACTTGGCGTCGATCCAGGGGACGGTCTCGACGATCTTCGCGGTGCACAACAGGGCACCTTGCTCGCCGTGCATGAACTGGCTGAGCGCCCACACTTGTGACTCCATCCCGAGCTGAAGCCATTCGGCGTCACCCCAGCTGGCGAGCGGGGTGCCCGCGACGTCCATCTGCTCGGCGCCGAAGGAGGGGAGGAGGAGTTGCGCGACCTTCTCGAGATCCACGTCGGTGTCCCATGGGAGATCGGTCTCGCCGTTCCATTGGGACGTCTTGGCTTTCTCGTAGAGCTTGTTGAGTCCGGGCCGGGCCCCTTTCTCGTAGTCCCAGGTGAAGATGGCATCGGCGTTGTCGGTGATGGCGTGGACGGCGGCATCGACGTCGGTGTTGGTCATGGCGAGGATGGCGTCGAGGTCGTTGAGGCCGTCGCGGCCGATCAGGTCCTGGTTCGAGGTAGTGGTCATGGTCGTGCTCCTGAGTGAGATGCGGGTCGGGTGTGGTCGTTCGGTCCGGCCGGGTGGTCGGCGAGAGGGGTGAGGAAGTGGACGACGGCGTCGGTGAACGGGTCGTTGGTGTCGCCGGCAACCATGTGGCCGGCCCCTTGGATGTCGAGGTACTCGGCGTGGGGGACGAGGCGGCGGAATTCGTCGGCGCCGTCTTCGGTGAGCAGGTCGCTGTGGCGGCCCCGTACGAGGAGGCACGGGATGCGAAGGGCTTCGGCTGCTCGGTTGAGGGCAGTGGGGTCTCGGCGGCTGATCAGGGATTTCGGGCCGTTGATGAGTGCGGGGTCCCAGTGCCAGCGGTAGCGGCCGTCGTCTCGGCGGCGCAGGTTGCGGCGTAGGCCGTCGAGGTCTCGGGGTGGGGGTCGGTGCGGGTTGTAGGCGGCGACGGCTTGGGCGACTTCTTCGACCGACTCGAAGCCTTCGGGGCGGTCGGCCATGAAGGCGAGTATCCGGTCGGCGCCGGTCTGTTCTATGCGTGGTGCGATGTCGACGAGGACGAGCGCGTTGGTGATGCCGTCGGGGTGTTGGTCGTGGGCGAGGAGTGCGCTGAGCCCGCCGAGTGAGGCGCCGACGACGGCGGCGATGGGTTCGAGTTGGTCGCGGATCGCTTGGAGGTCGGCGGCGAACGCGTGGCGGCGGTAGTCGCCGTCGGGGGCCCAGTCGCTGTCGCCGTGGCCGCGGAGGTCGACGGCGATGGAGCAGAAGCTCTCGGCGGTGAGGCGGGTCGCGGTGCGCTGCCAGGCGTGGCGGGTTTGGCCGGCGCCGTGCAACAGGAGGACGACCGGCCGGTCCGGATCGCCTCGGCGGTCGGCCGCGAGCTTGACGCCGTCGGTGCCGTCGAGGGTGATCCGGGTTGGCGCGCTCGTCACGAGGCGGGCCGTTCGGTGTGGACGGTCTCGAAGAGGAAGCCGATGAGCTCGGGGTCGTCGAGGATGTTCCAGTCCGGGGCCATCAGCTTGGCGTAGCGCTCGAAGTACAGCATCTGTTTCGCGACCAGGACGAGCTCGCGGGGGAGTCGTACCTCGTAGCGGGTACCGATGCGGACGATGTCGACGAGCACCTGGCCGTAGGAGATCTCCGACAGCGGCTTGGCGAGGATCGGTTCCACGATCTCGGCGATGTCGGCGGACGCCTGGTCGAGGTCGACGGGTTTGAGCACGGCGCCGAGGTCGTAGATCGATTTGGCGACCTCGACGAAGTCACCGTCGACGAGCAGCGCGGGCAGCCCGTTGCGGATGATGCCTTTGGTGCGGTCGTCGAGCTGGCCGACGATGCCGAAGTCCAGGAACACGATGTTGCCGTCGGTGTCGACCATCAGGTTGCCGGCATGCACGTCACCGTGGAAGAACCCGTGTTGCAGCGCGGCTTCCATCCAGGCTCGCACGCCCCGCTTGAGCAGTTCGGGAAGGTCGAACCCGGTGGCTCGGAGTGCGGTGGTGTCGTCGATGCTGTGGCCGTGGATCCGTTCCATGGTCAACACCCGCGGGGTCGTGTAACGCCAGTGCACGGCCGGTACGCGGACACCGTCGTTGTTGCCGAACACGGCGAGGTTTCCGCCGAAACGTTCCATCGCTTGGGCTTCGAGCACGAAGTTGAGCTCGTGGGCGAGCGTCGCCGCGAAGTCCTCGACGACCGCGACCGGGTTCGCCATGCGCCCGCGGGCCGACGTGCGCTCGAGTAGCTGGGCAGCGCCAGCGAGGATGTGGAGGTCGGCGGCGAGGCGGGCGCGTATCCCTCGGCGTTGCACCTTGACCACAACCTCGGTGCCGTCATGAAGGGTGGCGGTGTGGACCTGCGCGATCGACGCCGAGGCCAGCGGGATCGGATCGAACCGGGCGAAGACCTCGTCGGGCGCAGCGCCGAGCTCGCGGCGCACGACGTGTTCGACGTCGGCGGGCGGCGCCGGCGGTACGCGGTCGAGCAGTGAGCGCAGCTCATCGGAAAGAACTTCGGGGAACAGGCCCGGGCTCGACGCGATCAGCTGGGCGAGCTTCACGTAGGTCGGGCCGAGCTCGCCGAATGCGCGTCGGGCTTCTCTCGCCGCGCTCGGACCCCAGTGCGGTCGGCGACGGATGCCTTGACGCACGACTGGTCCCACGACGGCGCGGGCCGTGTGACGCCCAGCGATCGACAGTGTGGTCGCGGCGCGCGCCACGGTCGCGGTGCTCCCGACGCGCGACGAGGTGATTTCGGTGATGGAAGCAGCCATCCTTCTCCGTGCGATGATTCGACGAATCTGTCGTAGTGTGGCATACTGGCGTAGATGGAGTCCAGTTCGGCGGAGGCCTTCTCACTCGTGATGTTCCCGGTGGACCAGCACGGGATCCCCACGCCCCCTGCCGAGGAGCTCGACCCCTTCCTCGATGCCGCGGCCCGCTGTTTTGCTCGTTACGGCGTTCGCAGGACGTCGGTGCAGGACGTCGCCAACGAGCTCGGCGTGAACCGGGCGACGGTTTACCGCCAGGTCGGCACCATCGATCAACAGATCCGCCTGCTCATCGCCAGGGACCTGCACCGCCTCGTCGCCGAGCTGCCGGCATCGTTGGCGGGCAAGAGCGGACCGCGAGCGGTCGTCGAGTTGATGGCCACCATCATCGGCTTCGCCTCTGAGCACCCGGTGCTCACCAAGGTCCTCCAAGACGAGCCCGAGCTGATCGGCCCGTTCCTGGTGTCGGACCTCCCTGAGGTCATCACCCGCGTCACGGCGGCGATCGCTCCGCTGCTCGACGCAGCAATGGCCGCGAATCAGATCGCCACCCGCGACCCGGGGCTGCTGGCCGAGTCGCTCGTACGCCTCGGGATCACGTTGATCCTCGCGCCACCGCCGGGCGACCTCGACGCCTTCCTGGCCGAGGTGCTCGTCCCCACCCTCAAGCCGAGTCCGAAGCGATGACCCCGAACGGCGAGCCTGTCGGCACCGCCCGTGCCGCGCGAGCAGGGGAACGGGTTCGACCCTCGGCAGGTCGACGTGAGGTTCCCGCCCGACACGTACGCATCGACCACCACGGGGTCCTGCCGAAGCACTTCGTCGGCGGCGACCTCGTGATGAGCCACGTCGTTGCCGTGCTGTCAGCGACCTTCCCCAACGGCGAGGAGTTCTTCGTACGCTCGGTGCGCGCCTACCGGGACCGTATCGACGACCCCGAGCTGCGCATGCAGGTGCGAGGCTTCAGCGCCCAGGAATCGCTCCACGGCCGCGAGCACCGCACGTTCAATGCTCGCCTGGCCGAGCTCGGCTACCCGACACCGGTCATCGACCGGATCGTCGGGGGAGCGCTGCGAGGCGCCGACCGCGTGCTCCCGGCGAGCTATCGGCTCGCGATCACTGCCGCGCTCGAGCACTACACAGCCACCCTCGCCGAGGTGATGCTGCGGGACCAAGACGCTCGACAGATGCTTGGCTCGGACGAGGTTCTCCACCTGCTCGCGTGGCATGCCGTCGAGGAGTACGAACACAAAGCCGTCGCGTTCGACGTGTTCCAGGCGGTGAGCGCAAACCAGCGGGTCCGCGTCGCGGTCATGAACGCCGTGACCGCAGGATTCATCGGTGGTGTCGTGCTGTTCACGGCCCTCTCGTTGGTCACCGATCGAACCGCCCGCAGTCCTCGCCGACTGGCGCGAAGCCTCGCCCAGCTTCGGCGTTCCCCGTTCATCTCTGCGCCGGTACGGCGCAAGATCCGCGACTACAACCGCCGGGACTTCCACCCCGACGACCACCACGACCCCGAGCTGTTGGACCACTGGCGAAACGAGCTGTTCTCGAGCACCGGGATGCTCGCCGGGCAACTCGAACGGAGCGCTTGAGACCATCGGCCCACGCCCGCCGAGGTAGACACCATGACAACGACCGGCACCAGTTCGAACGAGTTCGCACCATGGGAACGCGACTTCGACATCCTCGACCCCCTCTACGTGACCGATCCGGCGGCGTCGTGGAGCGAGCTGCGCGGCGAATGCCCCATCGCGCACACCGACCGGCGCGGATCGACCTGGCTTCCCGTGCGCTACGACGACATCCAGTTCATCGCACACGACCCGGAGCTGTTCAGCTCGCGTGACGTGTCCGTCATCACTCCCGGCCGGGAGGAGGATCCCCACCGCCAGCTCCCTCTCATCGCCCCGCCCATCACATCTGACCCCCCGCACCACACCTGGGCGCGGCGCATGCTGCTACCCCGCTTCGGCCCGTCTGCGATCGACGCGATGGAGACAACGACACGGGCTGCGGCACGAGAACTCATCGACCGCTTCGCCAACGCCGGTCGAGCCGACGCAGCCGTCGACTACGCCCAGCACATTCCCGTTCGAGTCATCGCCACCATGCTCGGCGTCCCGCTCGAAGACGAGGAGATCTTCACCGGCTGGGCCGTGCGAGTGATCCAGGAAGGCATCCAGAACATCGAAGCCGCCACCGACGCCGTCATGGAGCTCATCACCTACTTCACCGACAAGCTCAGCGAGCGTGAAGCCTCCGACCCGGCCAGCCGGCCCGATGACGTGCTGACCTTCATCATCGAAGCCCGCCACGACGGCGAACCGCTCAGCCCGCAACACCAGATCGGCACATGCTTCCTCCTGCTCCTCGCCGGGATCGACACCACCTGGTCAGCCATCGGCTCGAGCATCTGGCACCTCGCCACCCACCCCGAGGACCAGGCCCGGCTGCGCGCCGAACCCGAGCTCATGGCCACGGCAGTCGAGGAGTTCCTGCGCTACTACAGCCCCGTCACCATGGCGCGCTCCGTCACCAGCGACGCCGAAGTGCGCGGGTGCCCCATGAAGGCGGGCGACAAGATCCTTATGGCATTCCCGGCGGGCAACCGTGACCCCGAGGTGTTCGCCGACCCCGACACGTTCCTGATCGATCGCGCCAACAACCGTCACTTCGCGTTCGGCTCAGGCATCCACCGCTGCCTCGGCTCCAACCTCGCCCGCATGGAGCTGCGCGTCGCCATCGACGAGCTCCTCACCCGGATCCCAACGTTCGAGCTGGCCGACCCCGACGCGGTGACCTGGTCGGGCGGCCAGGTCCGCGGACCACGCCGGGTGCCGATCCGCTGGTAGCGCCGT
The DNA here is from genome assembly GCA_964630585.1 of uncultured Gordonia sp. Taxonomy (GTDB): domain Bacteria; phylum Actinomycetota; class Actinomycetes; order Mycobacteriales; family Mycobacteriaceae; genus Gordonia. The sequence continues at coordinate 347 of CAZVVS010000293.1, read as the reverse complement.
CGCTCTTCAATACGCTCACCATCAGGAGGGACACAGCAGGGCCATGGCAATCACCGACCGCACTCCCAATAGACGCGTTGACAAGGACGACCTACGCCGCAAGTACCGAGCCGAACGGGACAAACGGCTCCGAACCGACGGCCTGGCCCAGTACCGCAGGATCGACAGCGACCTCGCCCGCGATCCGTACCTGCCCGTGGAACCACGGGAGCCGCGAACCGACCACGTGACCTTCACCTTCATCGGCGGCGGGTTCGCCGGCCTGGTGACCGGCGCCCGGTTGCACGAGGCCGGCGTCCGCGACATCCGGATCATCGACAAGGCCGGGGACTTCGGCGGCACCTGGT
>CAZVVS010000292.1:0-6506 GCA_964630585.1 uncultured Gordonia sp. | reverse complement strand
CGGCGATGGCCGTCACCGACGGCACGGTCGTCTGGGTGGGCTATGACGACGTCGGGCGCGCACTCCACCCGGAAGCCGAGGTCATCGACCTCGAGGGACGCTTCGCCGGTCCCGGATTCGTCGATCCCCACCTGCACCTGACGGCCACCGGCCTCGCGCGATCCGGGCTGGATCTGGCCCCGGCGCGCAACCGTTCTGATCTGCTCGAGCGCCTCCGTGCCCACGTCGCCGACCTGCCCGCCGGACAGCCCGTGTGGGCCCGCGGATGGGACGAGTCGACGTGGTCAGCAGGGCAGGCCGAGGATCTGCGACTGCCCACCGTGGCAGAGATCGACGCCGCCGTCGGCGGACGGCCTGCGTACCTGGTCCGCGTCGACGAACATTCGGCGCTGGCCTCGACCGCCCTGCGGGACGGGATCGTCGGGCTGGGCGAGGCGGCAGGGTTCTCCGAGTCTGGCCCCCTGACCGCCGCCGCCCATCACAGCGTGCGCGCCGCGGCGCGCGGGTTGCTGACCAGCGACCAGCGGGCCGATGCCCGTCGGCGAGCGCTCCGGGAGATCGCCGCGCTCGGCGTCGTCGCGGTCCACGAGAACGGTGGACCCGATATCGCGGGCCCAACCGACTTCGCCGAGGTCCTCGCCTCCGACACCGGCACCGGCGTGGAGATCGTCGGTCTGTGGGGGGAGGCGGTCGCCGACGTCGAGCACGCTCACAACCTTTTGGCGACGACCGGCGCCTACGGGTTGTCCGGGGATCTCTTCGTCGATGGGGCGCTCGGCTCGCGGACCGCGTGGCTCTCGCAGCCCTACGCCGACGACCCGGGTACCACCGGGTTGTCCTATCTCGATGCCGATGCTGTCTACGCGCATCTGCGTGCGCTCACCCAACTGCACCGCCAGGCCGGCTTCCACGTCATCGGTGATGCGGCGATGACCGCGGTCACCACCGCCTTGGCGCGGCTGGCCGACGAGGTGGGGACACCGGCGCTGGCAGCGTGCGCCCACCGCGTCGAGCACGCGGAGATGGTCGACGCGCAGCAACGGGCCGTCCTCGCCCGCTGCGGCGTCATCGCCTCAATGCAGCCCGCGTTCGACGCGGAGTGGGGCGGGCGGGGACAGATGTACGAGCAGCGGCTCGGCGAGGCGCGCGCGAGCCCGATGAATGATTTTGCCGCGATGGCGAAGGCCGGTGTCGCGCTGGCATTCTCGTCGGACTCACCGGTGACCCCGGTCTCCCCGTGGGCCGCCGTGGGTGCCGCCGTCGGCCACCACCGACCCACATCGGCCGTCTCCGCGCGTGCCGCTTATGGCGCGTGCACGCGCGGCGGGTGGCGTGCCGTGGGCCGCAACGACGGCCTGACCGGCCTGCTCGTCCCGGGCGCACCCGCCAGCTATGCGGTGTTCGACGCCGACAACCTCGTCGTCGCCGGATCGGACTCGACGGTGCAGCGGTGGTCCACCGATCCGCGATCCCGGGTGCCGGCGCTGCCCGACGTGTCGCCGGGGGCTCCGATTCCGGTCTGCGTGCGCACGGTGCACCGCGGCGCGGTGCTGCACGACTCCGGGGCACTGCGCGCGACGGCGGGAGTCGTATGACCCGACTCATCTGGCCGACGACCGCTATGGCCGCCGGAGTGGCGATGTGGGCCGCGTTCCCGCCGCGCAACCTGTGGTTTCTCGCCGTGGTCGCGCTCGGATTGCTCGCCGTCGTCCTCGGTCGCGAGCTCCGGGTGCGCGATGGCGCGCTGGCAGGTTTCCTGTTCGGCCTGGGCTTCTATGTACCGCTGCTGCCGTGGATCGGCGAGTACGTCGGCCCGCTGCCGTGGCTCGCGCTGGCAGCGGTACTGGCCGCCTATACCGCACTCTTCGGTGCCATCGCGACGGTGAGCATGCGTCTGCCCCTGCCGCCGTTGTGGTTCGCCGCGAGCTGGACGCTGGTGGAGGCGTTGCGCTCGATGTTCCCGTTCGGCGGCTTCCCGTGGGGCCGCACCGCCTTCAGTCAGGCCGACGGCCCTCTCCTGCCGCTGGCATCGCTCGTCGGAGCCACCGGGCTGACCTTCGGGACGGCGCTATTCGGCGCGTCGGTGGCCTGGGTGTTCGTGCTCGGCATCCGCTCCTGGCAGCGGGCCCCGCGACCGGCGACGGAGGAGTCGCACGCCCTTTCGGTAGGAGTGGTGAGCGGTGTCGTGACGGTGCTGCTGGCCCTGGCCGCGCCGCTGCTGGCGATCCTGGTCACCCCGGCCAGCCTCGACCGGGTCCTCTCACCGTCGACCACGCGCGTCGCGATCGTGCAGGGCAACGTGCCGAGGCTGGGACTGGAGTTCAACGCGCAGCGCCGCGCGGTGCTCGACTACCACGTCCGGGAAACCATGAAACTCGCCGAGGATGTCGCGACGGGGCGCACGCCGGCACCGGACTTCGTCCTGTGGCCCGAGAACGCCTCGGACATCTCACCGCTGGACAACCCGGACGCGGAAGCGGAAATCGAAGCGGCCGCGAAGGCGGTCAACGCCCCGATCGTGCTCGGCACGATCCTGATCAACGATGACGGCAGCCCGCGCAACTCGGTCATCGTGTGGGATCCCAAACGCGGCATCATCGACCGCTACGACAAGCACATCATCCAGCCGTTCGGTGAATACCTGCCATGGCGCGGCTTCTTCCGGCTTTTCTCCTCCTACGCCGATATGGCCGGCACATTCACCCCCGGCGACGGTCCGTCGGTGGTGCGGATACCCACCCGCAGCGGACCCGTCATCGCCGGCGTCGCGACCTGCTGGGAGGTGGCCTTCGACCGTGCCGCGCGGGCCTCGGTGGACCAGGGCGCACAGGTGTTGATCGTCCCGACCAACAACGCGACCTTCGGCTTGAGTTCGATGACCTACCAGCAACTGGCGATGTCGCAGGTGCGCGCCGTCGAACACGGCCGGACCGTCCTTGTCGCCGCGACCTCCGGGGTCAGCGCCATCATCGCGCCCGACGGGGCGATCACCGCGCGCACACCGCTGTTCGCCCCGGCGACGCTGTCGGACAGGGTTCCGCTGCGCACGCAGCGCACCCTGGCCACCCGGTTGGGCGCGATCCCGGCCATCGTCGTGTGTGTGGTCGCGGTCGCGGCCTTTTTGGTGGCGGTGGCGACGCATACTAGATTCAGTCGGGGCCCGCTGCGCGGGGCCCGTGTGACCGATGGAGCGAAGGAGCTCGATGAGTAAGGTGATCGGCCCGACCGGCGAGAACGCCCTCGTCGTCATCCCGACGTACAACGAGAGCGAGAACCTCCCGATCATCGTCGAGCGGTTGCTCAATGCGCTTGTCGGCGTGCACGTGCTCGTCGTCGACGATTCCAGCCCCGACGGCACCGGTGAGATCGCCGATAACCTTGCCGCGAAGGACGCTCGGATCCACGTGCTGCACCGCACGGAGAAGGACGGGCTGGGCAAGGCCTACCTCGCCGGTTTCACCTGGGGACTGGCCCGCGACTACGCGGTGCTCGTCGAGATGGATGCCGACGGCTCGCACGCGCCGGAGCAGTTGCACCGGCTCTTCGACGCGGTCAATGCCGGCGCCGACTTGGCGATCGGGTCCCGATACGTCGCCGGCGGTTCGACGGTGAACTGGCCCAAGCGGCGCGAACTGCTCTCTCGCGGCGCCAACACCTACGCGCGCCTGGCTCTGGGGTCCAAGATCCGCGACATCACCGCCGGCTTCCGCGCCTACCGCCGCGAAGTCCTGGAAAGCTTCGACTTCGCCGCGATCGACTCGGCCGGATACTGCTTCCAGATCGACCTTGCATGGCGCGCGATCCAGGGCGGGTACACGGTCACCGAGGTGCCGATCACATTCACCGAGCGTGCCATCGGCGAGTCCAAGATGGACGGCGGTGTCATCACCGAGGCGTTCTTGCAGGTCGCGCGGTGGGGGCTGGACAGCCGTCTGGGTCGCACGCCCAAGGGCAGCAAAACGGCCGGCTGATCCCTCGCGGGGTCAACCGGCCGGTGTGCGCAGCGCGGATCAGCCGCGTCGGCGCTGTTTCAAGATATCGAGCCGCTCGGCGAGCAGGACCTCCAGCTCGGCCTCGCTGCGGCGCTCCAGGAGCATGTCCCAGTGCGTGCGCGGCGGCTTGGCCTTCTTCTCCTCGGGTGCGGCGCCCTCGAGGAGCGTGCCCTCCATGCCGTTCTTGCACGGCCACTTCGACGGGATCTCGGCGTCGTCGGCGAACGGCACGTCGAAGACCTCGCCGTTGTCGGTGCGGTACTGGACGATCCGGCGCGGGGCCAGATCGTGGTCGCGGTCGGTCTCGTAACTGACCGCTCCGAGTCGGCTTCCACGAAGCACTCGGTCTGCCATGTGATGTCCTCTCCAAGTCGGGCGCAACGCCGCCCGATCGCGGGCGCTCCGGCGCCGTCCGACCATTCATTCTACGCTAATCCGGGCGTGTCGCCCCGCGCCGCTCCAGCGGTGACATCGGGTAGCGTTTTCGACCATGACCACCGAGACTCCGCGTCGGCACGACCGACGGGTCGCCTGCGCGTGGTGCGGTCGGCCGATCGTCGACGATTCGAGCCTGGGTCGGCGGCGCAAGTACTGCCGACAGTCCTGCCGCCAGCGGGCCTATGAGCAGCGAACGCTGACGGTGGGCACCGATATCCCCGATGACGCGGTGATCATGCGCCCCGAGGAGGTCGCCGACCTCGCCGACCGGCTGTTCGAACTGCGCTGTGCCGCCGAGGATCTGCAGACTGCGCTGGGCGAGGATGCCGACCGGGCGACGCTGCGCGGGTTGGCCGACACGGTCGTCGAATTGGCCGTCGCCGCGGAGCGCGTGCGGTGAGCCCGTCGAATACGCCGAAGAAGACTGTCACGGAGAAGACTGTCACGAAGAAGCCGACAGCGAAGAAGGCCACGGCGAAGAAGGCCGCCGTGAAAAAGCCTGCGGCGAAGGATGCGATCCGTCCGGACTCCGTCGCCAAGCGGGCCGCGGAGCTGCTGGCGCGCACCGACGCGAGCGAAGGTGCCCTCTCGATCGCCCGTGCCGCGCGCAGCCTTGTCCCCGATTCGCCGGCCGTCGGTGGGGAGGGGCCCAGCGATCGAGTCGCCCGGCTCATCGAGCAGGCCCATGGCGAGCAGCCCAGCGCGATGCGGGAGCTGAGCCTGGCGACCGTCGAGATGTGGCAGTCGCTGACGCGGCGCCGACCCAAGTCCGGGCCGCTCGCCTCCGCCGAACCCGTCGCGGCGACCATCATGTTCACCGACCTCGTCGACTTCTCGACCTGGGCCTTGCGTGTCGGCGACGACCACGTTCTGGAACTCATCCGCGCCGTCGACACGGCGACCACCGCGGTGGTGGGCCGTCACGGCGGTCGCGTCGTCAAGAATCTGGGGGATGGCACCATGGCCGTGTTCGCCGACGCGGAGCAGGCCATCTACGCCGCATTCGAGGCGATCACCGCGATCAGCGCGATAGAGGTCGACGGATATCGGCCCCAACTGCGCGTCGGACTGCACACCGGAATGCCGCGGGCCGTCGACGACGACTATCTGGGCGTCGACGTCAATATCGCGGCCAGGGTCGGTGCGGCCGCGGGTGCCGGTGAGGTGTTCATCAGCGACGCCGTCGTCGACGAGGTCGACGCGCAGCGTTTCGTCTTGCGGCGCAAACGGTTCCGCGCCAAGGGTGTGCCCAAGGAGACCGCCGTCTTCTCGGTCATCCCCAAGCTTTGACGGGGGCTGCGGCTACTGGTGGTCGGGTTGCCCGGCGGCTGCGGCACGGATCTTCTTGCCGCGCAGTTTGTAATTGACGATGTAGTAGATGATGACCAATGCGATGAGGCCGCCGATGATCGCACCGATCAGCGTGGCCCCCTGGAAGCCGATGATGTCGCCGAGTTTCGTCTGGGCCGAGCGGATCGATGCCGACTGTGACGGATCGGCTCGGTTGATCGCGAGGGTCATTACGTTAGGGACGGCGAAAACGATGCCCACCAGCAGGAAGATGACGCCGAAGAAGTGCTTGAGCTTGTTCCACGAGGCAACCGCCATCGCGAACGAAACGAGGGGCACGGCCGTGCAGACGGTGCCGATGACCAGTCCGTAGAGCACGCCCGTGGTGAAGCCGGCGTCGGTCCCGACAATGCTCGCCACGGTATCGGCCCACCAGCGCGGCGCGATTGAGCGGAGGATGAAATACAGCACGACGAGGATGGCCACGCCGATCAGCGCGAGCAGCATGCGCTTGACGAGGCTGCTCACCGTCTCGCCGAAGCTCTTCTTTTGCTCTACAACGCCGGAGTGTTCGTCGGGACCGTGCGCGCCGGCGGGCACGGGGGGATCGGCAGGGGCGGGAACATGCGCCGTGTCGTCGTTGGTCATGTGGCTACTGTGGCACAGGTTTTCCCCGGTGGCCCGCACATCCGCTACCGATTTTCACAACAGCTGCGGTTGCAACGGTAGGGGGCTGGTTCACGTGGTCGTTGCGACACTCTCGGGTGAGAGGGTGTGGCGACCATG
>CAZVVS010000291.1:0-6510 GCA_964630585.1 uncultured Gordonia sp. | reverse complement strand
TGCCGGCGCTCGACGCGTACATCGTCATCAGGTACTCGTACGCGTCGCCGAACGCATCGATCGTGTTGTCGGCAAAGTCGCCGAGCGCCAGGTCGCCGATCGCGTCGAGGAGCTTGGCGAGCTGCTCGTTGCGCTTGGCGACGGTGGATCCGAGCTTGGAGCTGTTGACGTCCAGGTCGTCGAAGAGGCCCTTGAGGTCGTGCTCGCTGTCGGTCCCGACCGCCGAGCCTTCGACGTGGCGGAACACCGCCTGCAGCGTCTCGTTCAGGTTCTCGTCGTCACGTGCACGACGCCTGACGTTGGCGAACAGCTCGCTGGGCAGGATGTAGAAGCCCTTCTCGGTGATCGTCTCTGCCCGCCCGTGCTCGGCGTCGCTGTCGGCGAGGCTCGCGTAGTCGAAGTCCGAGTTGCCCGCTGCGCGCTCGTGCTCGTCGAGGTACGCGGCGAGGTTCTCCGAGATGAATCGGTAGAACAGCATGCCCAGCACGTACTGCTTGAAGTCCCAGCCGTCGACGCTGCCTCGCAGGTCGTTCGCGATCCGCCAGATCGTCTTGTGCAGTTCGGCGCGTTGCGCTTCCTTCGTCATTCCCCTCTTCCCTGCCGGAACCGTCTCGTGGACTGTACGGCAGCGGTTGTGACACCCCTGAGGACTCCGGAATCTGTCGGGGTGGCTGGGGAGTGTCACACCCCCTCGGGCAGACTACGAACATGTGTTCGACTGGGGAACGCGACGAGGGCGGCATCGGCGATCCGGCCGGTGCCGACGATGGGCCTGGCGGGTCGGGTGGGTTTGGTGAGCCGGTCTTCGTGGTGCCCGATGAGGCTGGTGCGGTCATCGACGCGTTGGCGGTGTTGGCGGCAGCCGACGTGCGCTGTATGGACGACGACACGCTCCTCGGCCTGTTCGACGGTGCGGAATCGATGGACCGCTTGTTCCACTCGGCCCGGTTCGCGGTGCTCTCGGAGTTGGATGCCCGCGATCTGACGATCCGCAAGTTGGGTCACGTCGTCGCGAACGAAGCCGGTTGGCGTCACGGCGCGTCACCAGCCCGGGTACGCCGCGATCTGATGACCGCGAAGGCGTTGCAACGCCATCTGCCGTATGTGGCCGAAGCGTTGACCCGCGGTGACATTCCGGTCGATCGTGCTCGTGAGCTGGCGTTGCGGGTCAACGACCGCAACAGCTTGGTGTTGGGTTCGATCCAGGCGGCGTTGATCAACCTCGCCCAGGCTCCGTCGACGTACCGCCAGTTCGTCCTCGACGTCGAACAGCTCTGCCGGCTCACCGATGAGGACGGCCCCGAACCCGCACCGACACCCGCGAACCATGGTTCGATGTCACGTTCCGGAGACCGGGTATCGACCCAGTTCGACCTGCACGGCAGCCGGGCCATCGATTTCGCGTCCGCGTTGGACGCCGAAGCGGACCGCCTCTACCGGGAGGCGGTCGCAGAACGCGACAACGACGCGTCGAAGACGGTGCCGCCACGTTCACAACTCCTCGGCGACGCGGTCATGAACCTGTGCGAATCAGGTCATGCGCACCGCCACTCAGGTCGTCAAGCCCCGGCGGCGTCGTTCGCGATCGTCATCGACGCCACCGCCGAAGAAGCACACCACCTCTTCCACAACGGAACCCTCCTTCCGGGCCCCACCGTGGCTGGTCCAATCGATTGGTCGAAACGGGCTCGTCTCATCGACGGGACCCGCCTGCGGTACGCGGCGAAGGAATGGGAACTGCTCACCTGTGACGCCGAGTACTCCACGACGATCACCGCAGCGGGCGGTCACCCGGTGGCATGTCAGCCCGGCTCCCGGTTGGCGTCACGCCAGCAGCGCCGCAATGTCGAGTACCGCGACGGACACTGCTGCTTCCCGGGTTGTGACGCACCAGTGAACTGGTGCGACGCCCACCACGTCCGACACCACAACAACGGCGGACCCACCGAGACACCCAACCTGGCGCTGTTGTGCCGCCGTCACCACGGCATCATCCACAGCAACGGCTGGTCGATGGAACCCAACCCCGACCCGGGTGACGGTGACGGGTATTACCGGATCACCACACCCACCGGCGCAGTACTCCACACACGCCACCACCGCGGCCCCGGATGGCGAACCACCGTCCCCGCCTGACAAGCGGGGACCCAGTCGGGACCAACAAACGAACCAACGACCCGACGGTCCCCCACACGCGCCACAGCAGCGCCGTGCCCAGCGACGCACCCGAACCCTCCGACCACCCGAACCCTCCCATCGCCCGCGCCCCGGCGCGGGCCAGACCCGCGTCAGCTGTCCTTGGCGCGCATCCGGTCCAGGTTGGCTCGCAGCTCTGGGGAGCGGAACGAGCGGTCCTCGGCGCTGAGCGCGAAGTCGATCGTGGCCAGCACGGCTCGCTCCAGGTGCAGGTTGAGCAGCCGCTTGGTGTCCTCGGTGGCTCGACGGGGCAGCTTGGCGATGCGCTGCGCGCAGTCCATGGCCCGGTCGAACACCTCGTCGTCGGGGCACACGTGGTTGGCGAGTCCGATCGCGGCGGCGCGCTCCGCTGGGATCCGGTCGCCGGTCAACGCGTACTCCTTGGCCAGCTGCAGGCTGGTGAGCAACGGCCAGGTGACCGGTCCCCCGTCGGCTGCGACCAGACCGATCATCACGTGCGGGTCGGCCAGGAACGCCGATTCGGCCATGAACACCACGTCGGACAGGGCGACCAGGCTGCAGCCCAGACCGACCGCTGCACCGTTCACCGCCGCCACGACCGGGATCCGACACGTCGCCATGCCCGACACGAGCCGCTTGCCGTCCACCAGCGTCTGGCGACGGAGCTCGTCGTCGCTCGTCAGCTCGTCGAGGTAGTCCAGGTCGCCTCCAGCGGAGAACGCGCGGCCGTTGCCGGTGATCACCGCCACGCGGGCGTCATCGTCCGCATCGAGCTGTGGGAACAGGTCGGCCAGGCCGCTGTGCAGCGCGTGGTTGGTCGCGTTGAGCGACTCGGGCCGGTTGAGGCGAACGATGCGCACCGGCCCGTCGGACTCCACCACCAGCTCAGGAGGAAGGTCGTAGGAGGCGCTCATGCCGGCAACCCCAGGATGCGGGTCGCCACCAGGTTGCGCTGGATCTGCGACGTGCCCCCCATGACGCTCTGGGCACGGCTGTACAGGTACACCTTCAGCCACGTGTCGTCGGTTCCGTCGTCGGCTCCGGTACCACTGCTGTGGCCCGCGCCGCCGATCGAGAGCCCGGCGTGGCCGACCGCCTGCTCCACGTTCGTCATCAGCAACTTGTCCACCGATCCCTCCGGTCCGTGCGAGATGCCGTCCAACCGGTCCGACAGCCGCCGGGACACGTGGACCCGCAGCATCTCGGACTCCACGATCGCCCACGCCAGGTCGCGGCGCTGCTCGGGACCGTAGGCCGCCGGGTCCGAGCGAACCCGGTCCACGAGCTGGTGGACCGCCTTGGTGTAGCGGGCGACGTAGCCGAGCTCGCCCGGTTCGCGTTCGTGGCTGACCACCGTCATCGCCAGCCGCCAGCCGTCGCCGGGGTTGCCCACCATGTTCGCAGCGGGCACGCGCGCCCCGTCGAAGACGACCTCGCCGAACTCACGGGTGATGCCGTTGATCATCCGGATCGGTCGGCGCTCGATGCCGGGCTGGTCCATGGCCACGATGAACGCTGACAGGCCCTTGTGCTTGGCGACGTCGGCGTCGGTGCGGGCCAGCACCAGGCACCACTCGGCCAGGTCCGAGTAGCTGGTCCAGATCTTGTGGCCGGTGATGACGTAGTCGTCGCCGTCCGCCACGGCCGTGGTGCGCAGCGACGCCAGGTCCGACCCGGCGTCGGGCTCGCTGAAGCCCTGGCACCACCGATCCCGGCCGTTCACCACGCCGGGCAGGAACCGCTGACGGATGTCGTCGTTGCCGTGCTCCAGGATGCCCTGCACCAGGTAGCCCAGGCTGGGGCGTGGCGGCGCTCCGGCAGCCGCGAGTTCGTCATCGACGATCGTCTCGTAGGTGGTGGCCATCCCCTGGCCACCGATGTCGGTCGGCCACGACATTCCGAACCAGCCAGCGTCGAAGAGCGCCTGGTGCCAGCGGGCTTGACCCTCCCAGTACTCGTCCGACGTCGACGACGTGGGCAGGCCCGGGTCGTTGTCGCGCAACCACTCCCGCAGCCGGGTGCGGAACGCTGCCTCCTCGGGTGAGTCCCCGAAATCCATCTCAGCGCTCCGTTCCCTGCTCGACGACGAGTTCCAGCGCCGCCTGCACCCCGCCGAGCAGGTCGCTCGACAGCAGCGCTCGACGCAGGTGGACGTGTGCCATGCATTCCCACGTGTTGCCGATCCCGCCGTGGACCTGGATCGCGGTCTCGCAGACGGTGCGCGCCGAACGGGCGCAGTAGGCCGTGGCGATCGCTGCGGCGTGCAGGGCGTCCCGCGGGGCGAGCGCATCGATGGCCCACGCGGCGTGGCGCGCCACGCTGCGAGATCCTTCGCTGAGCACGAGCGCGTCGGCGAGGAGGTGCTGCACCGCCTGGAACGAGCCGATCTGGCGGCCGTACTGCGACCGGTCGATCGCGTAGGCGGCGCTCAGAGCGACCGCTCCGTCCATGGTCCCCACCAGGTCGGCGCACGATGCGGCCAGGCCCAACGCCCGCCACGCGGCGAGGTCGTCGGAGCTCAGCGCAGCGCCTTCGGCGATCGGCGTGACCACGGATCCCGACGCGACACCGGCCACTCGACGCGTCAGGTCGGTGGTGGTCATGGGACGCTCCACGGTGACCGTGCCCAGCGTCCAGCCGTCGCCGGAGCGGACCAGGCACAGCGCCGTCGCCGAGCCTGCGGGCACGTCGACGGCCACAGCACCGGCGGGAAGCGTTCCGTCGGCTGCAGCGATCGCCAGCGATCCGAGCCCGGGGGTGAGCACCACCGTCTCTGCGGTGGGGGCCGTGGGCGCTCCGGCCCGACGGCGCAGATCTGCCGCCAGCGTGGGACCGATGAAGGCCGTGTCGGCAGCGCCGCGACCCAACGCCTCGGCCACGATCGCGACCTCGACGCCGCTGGCCCACGGAGCACCGCCGTCGTCCGGGGTGCGCAGGTCCAACCAGCCGGTGGCGATCACCGCTGCGTCGAGCTGTGCCCGGCGCTCGACGTCGTCCAACGCTCCGACGGCGTGCGGACCCGAGTTCTCGATCACCCGGGCCGCGGCATCCGCCAGCGCCCGCTGCTCGGACGACAACCTGACGTCCATCAGCTCGTCACCCGGAGCAGCTTCATCCCATCGAGCAGTCTCGTCCCCCTGACCAACATTGGGAACATAGTTCTCCACATGTGAGATCGACGTCAACATCAACCGGAAAGTAGGTTCTCTCCCATGAGCGACGCCGCCTGGTACCCCTCGACCACCACAGACCCGGAGCTGCGCGAGGAGATGGTCGCGACCGTGCGCCGCTTCGTCGAGCGGGAGGTCACTCCGGCGGTCGCGGACCTGGAATGTCGCAACGAGTTCCCCACCGACATCGTCGCCGGCATGCGCGACCTGGGGTTGTTCGGCATCACGATCCCCGAGGAGCACGGCGGGCTCGGACTCGACCTCCTCACCTACGTCGCGGTCATCGAGGAGCTCGCCTACGGCTGGATGACGCTCACGGGCATCATCAACACCCACACGATGGTCGCCACCCTTCTCATGGCACACGGCTCCGACGAGCAGCGCGCCCGCCTGCTGCCGACCATGGCCACCGGCGAGGTGCGCGGCGCCCTGTCGCTGTCGGAGCCCGACGCCGGCAGCGACACCCGCAACGTGTCGTGCCGAGCGGTGCGCGACGGCGACGAGTACGTGGTCACCGGCACCAAGGCGTGGGTCACCAACGGCGAGCGTGCCGGCGTCGTGGCGCTCGTCGCCCGCACCGACGAGGGCATCTCCACCTTCATCGTGGAGAAGGAGCCCGGACCCAGCTACCAGGGCATCTCCACCAGCAAGGACGTCGGCAAGCTCGGCTACCGGGGCATCGAGACCGTCGAGATGAGCTACGTCGATCATCGGGTGCCCGCCGCGAACCTCGTCGGCGAGGCCGGCCGGGGCCTGGCGCAGATCCTCAGCGTGCTCGAGGTGGGTCGCATCAACATCGCCTCGCGTGCCGTCGGCGTGGCCCGCGCCGCGTTCGACGCCGCGCTGTCCTACGCACAGCAGCGCGAGACCTTCGGCAAGCCGATCGCCGAGCACCAGGCCATCCAGCTCAAGCTCGCCGACATGGCCACCCGCCTGGAAGCCGCCCGACTGCTCACCCGCAACGCTGCGGAACGCAAGTCCGCCGGGCTGCGCTGCGACGTCGAGGCGGGCATGGCCAAGCTCTTCGCCAGCGAGACCGCCATGGAGCTCGCCGCGGAGTCCATGCGCATCCACGGCGGCGTCGGCTACACGACCGAGTTCCCCGTCGAGCGCCTGTACCGCGACGCCCCCCTCATGATCATCGGCGAGGGCACCAACGAGATCCAGCGCCTGGTGATCGCCC
>CAZVVS010000290.1:0-6551 GCA_964630585.1 uncultured Gordonia sp. | reverse complement strand
CACGCCACGACACCCCGGCGGCCACGGCCTCACGGGACCGGAACACCGGCCCGATGCTCCGGACCCGCTCGATGGCCTTCGCAGTCATGCATGAAACCCTACAGGGATTGGCTCTAGCTCAGAAGGATTTCATACAGCGCCGCGGCTGTCTCACTCGGACCGTCCACCTCGCCAGCACGAGTTCCGACCAGCTGGGCATCCATCTGATTCCCTCAGGTTGGCCCAGTCACGAGACATCCCAGGCCACCCAGTGGATCCGGCGTCGATCTCCCGCCACAGATAAGGCAGTTCATGAGTGATCCCCGCCACGGGGCACGAAGGCTTATACCCCGGGGTCGTGGCAGCGACAGCGACGAGGCGGTGGGGGCCGGGCACCTCTGCGCTCGTGCGCGCCCTGATCGCCACGACACGACCGGTCACGCAGGTGGAGCTCGCCAAGCTCGTCGGGGTCTCCCAGCCCCGGGTCTCCCAGGTGCTCGGCCGACTCACGAAGTCCTCGGCGGTCACCTCGACCGCCGACGGCTACGTCGGCCGACGCAAGCAGCTCATCGATCTCTACGTCGAGAACCACCGGCCTGCGCTCGTCAGCGCCGAGGTTCCTTGGTACAGCCTCCGGCCGATGCGGGAGCAGGTCGACACGCTCTTCGCCCACGCCACCTCGACCGGCACCCGGGTCGCGGTCTCCGCCGACCTCGCCCCTGACCTGCTCGCGCCGTGGCGACATCCCACGCTCACGATCGTCTACGCCGATGACGCTCTCGACCTGGCGGCGGCGGAGTTCGTTCGAGCCGAGGGACGCGTCGACGCCACCGCCATCGTGCGCCACACGAGCGACACGACGCTGCTCGCCGCGTTCGAGCCCTGGCGGCGCAGCGTCGACGGGCTCCCGCTCGCCGATCCCGTCCAGCAGATCTGGGACCTCCACGACCTCGGCGGCGCCGACCGCGTCGAGGCAGCCGACCGCCTCATGGCGGCCGTGCTCGACGGCAAGCTCGCGGTCGAGTCGTGACGAACCGGCTCCCCCTCGCCAGTCTCGGCAGCGATGGACGGCGGGCTGACGGCGATCGCCGAGGTCGCCGAGATCCTCGCCGGCACCGGCAAGCTCACCGAGCGCCGCCTGATCGGCGGCGTCGCGGTGCTGCTTCACCAACAGCGCCTCTCGATCGATCTTCCGCTCCGGGCCACCGGAGACGCCGACTTCGGTCTTCCGCCCTACCTGTTACGCGAGCGCGAGCTGGTCGGCGCCATCGAAGAGCGCGGCTACCGGAAGGTGCGCGGCAACCACTGGGAACGACCCATCGACTCGACCCGTGTGGCATCCGTCGATCTGCTCATCCCCACGTACCGGTCGCGAGCACGGGACACCGTCCGCGTCGGTGATGTCGCGACAACGGAGGTGCCCGGTCTGGCCGAGGCGCTGCGCCGACCCGGCATCGAAACCGACGTCGAGATCGTGCTCACCGACGGCGCGACCATCGGTGCGCACGTGCTGATCCCCGACGCCGCCTCGACCCTCGGCTTGAAGGCATGGGCTCGCGCCGTCCGCCAAGAGGACCGCGATGCCGAGGACCTCTGGCGTTGCCTCGAGATCGCCCTCGCCGACGGCGTCACGGCCGACACCCTCGACGCCGACGCAACACTCGTCCAGATCGTGCCGATCCTCCGACGAGAGCTCGGACCGGGCGGCGCATCGCTCGACAGCATCACAGCGGGTGTGTCCGAAGCCGAGGGCGCCCGACGTCGCACCTCCCCCGACCACGAACCGTTGGTCGCTACCGCACCGCCTGCAGGCGGGCCGTTCCGGGCATGTGAGCCAACATCCAGAACCAACGCTGACCAGCACTCTCGTGCTGGTCAGATCATGTCGGAGGGGGGACTTGGACCCGTGCCCGTGGCCTGCCGGCCAGTACCGCGTCGTACGCGTCAGTGCAGGTCAGAGGCGGTTTCGGTTCGGGTGTCGTGACCGCCAGTACCCGCCGGTACCGGCCAGTTCCCTGGAGTTTCGCGGACATCCTGATGACAAGCGACAGCCCTGTCGGAGGTGGGGAGCGAAAATCGCACGGCCGTCGAAGGACGCGCTACCTGGTGTCCTGCTCGACGGCTGGCAGCACCATCGTTCGTGTGGCGAGGCGGATCTCGACCTCACCGAAGGCACGCTCGAGCAACGCGTGTCCGCGAGGCGGGATCTCCTCCTCGCCGAGGTAGATCTCGTCCATCACCGCTTGAGCCTCGGCGATGGACTGCACCCCACACGCCCGCACCAACACGGCGATGTCGTCGCCGTCGCGACCTGGCCGTGATGCCCGGAGCTTCATCGCGAGCAGCAGAGGGGCGGACCCGACGGTCACCGTGACACCACCTCGATCGACGATGACCGGCGCCTCGCGCCCGTCTGGCACCGGAGGCAGGAACTGGGTCGCCGCACGGTTGAGCCAATCGGCAGCGAGGCCTCGGCGCGCCGCGACGTCCGCGGCCGCTGCTGCAACCTCGTCGGGCGGGAAGAAGGACGCATCGACGTCGCCCGTCGCCGCACGGTCGTAGTGGACGAGCGCCATCGCGGCGCCGCCGTAGATGATGATTCGGGCAGGAATGCGGCGCTCGACCAACTCGTCGACCAGTTCGTCGACGGCCTCCCGGAGTGCGTCGGGCGTGAGGGCTCGAGTGCCGCGCGGCCCGCCTCCTGGCGTGGACCCGGGCGCCCTGGGCTCAGACACTGGCGAGGTCGTCCTCGGCGATCAGCACGCCGTGCCGCCTGAACGGAGGTGGCGTCGAGCGGCGTACATCCTCGGCGAGCGACGGAATGCCGGCGACGTCCCACGGTGGATCGCAGTACCGCTCGGGCCGTGTCGTCCAGGCAGGCACGGGGAGACGGTTGCTGCGCAGCCGGTACTCGACGACCGCAGCGAGGAACGCGTCGACTCCCCCATCACCCGTCAATGGCGGCGGTGTCAGGCACAGCGCCAGGCGAGTGCCGGGCGGCTCGTTCGCCAAGTCGTCGTTGACCTGGATGAGTTGGCGGAAGACGAGGCCGGCGTGCCCCTCGCGAACCGAGGAGCGGAGCGCTGCTCCGGCAGCCGCAACTGACGGGGTCGTCGTCGGGATGCTGATGAGCTGCGAGCCACACGACTCGAGCAGCCGACCGACGAGGCGGATCGTCGCGTCCCGCTGGGCCCCCGATTCGAGCTCGGCGATCGAGGGCTGTGGCACGTGGGCGAGCGCGGCGAGTCGCCGCTGGGACAACCCAGCCGATTGACGGGGACCCTGGATCAGGTCGGCGACGGACATGGTCCAGATGATAGCCACGAAGCTATCGTCTGGCACCAATGGCGATGCGACCGCCTCCCTCGATGCCTTGGAAGCGATACCGATGCCTTGGAAGCGATACCGATGCCTTGACACAAGAAATCCCGCCATGGACTCTTGAGTGCAGGTATCGAAGACCGGCCGTACACGTCGGGGTGGTCGATCCTGGGTGAGTTCGCGTCGAGCCCGACGATGATCGGGCCCGCCCGAAGCTCGAGCCAGTGGGCGACCTGCAGCGTGTTGACCGGAACGCACGCAAGCGCACCCGGTTCGTCATCGCGGTCGATGGCTCCTGGACGACAACCGAGTTCGCTGATGCTCTCGCCGCAGGGGCCATCGCGGCGGCGGCTCAAGCCGCTGCACCTGACGCGCACCTCGGAACATCGACGACCTGACGTGAAACGTGGTGTCGGAGGGGCGAGTTCGACCGTGACCCCACGACGGCTCGGGACGGGCCGATACCAGCTGGCATGAGGCGGGGTTCCCCCGACCTGCGTCGAACGCCGACGATGGGGCTCGGTCCATCGTCGGCCGCGGGTCGCTTGCCATCACGGCATGCCGTCGATTGACGCGGCGTGCCGCAGCACTCCGCCGCTCCTATCGCCAGGCGCGGGCCGCCGGGTCCCAGGTGAGGGTCGCGGCGGTGCCGTCGAGGATCGGGTCAGCGAACTCAACGAGGGAGTCGACGAGATCCTCGATGCGTTGGGGAGCTTCGTCCTCGAGCTTCTGCTTGGTTCGCCAAGCCGCCCATCTCGACTGCGCGACCGCGCCGTAGCCGTCGAGCACGGCGCGCAACGGCGCGAGCCCCGCCTGCCGGTAGTCGGCGACGAGTCGCGTCGAGGCGACGAGCTGAGCCCCGGGAAGGCGACGGGACCCAACGATCCCGGTGGAGGTCGACGAAGTCGCGCCAGCGGGTGTTGGCGGTGCCCCGCTGAACTGCGGTGACGAGCTTCTCGGCGATGACCATCTCGACCGAGTAGCCGAGCACGTCGATGGTGCCGCCGAGGATCCGCGGCACGGCTGTTGTCTCCGGTGCGGGTTCGATCGGATCGCCCACGTTGACGTCGACGTGGAAGCTCACCCGGGCGCTCGCGAGCGTGGCCGGAAGCGAGATCCTCACTCCGGTGTAGCCCGCGCTCTCCTCACGAATCGTCTCGGCGCTTGCCTGATCCGTCGCGATGACGAGACCGTCGTCGATCTCGATCGACGCGATCGCGACGATCGCTTCCGTGACGGTCTCGATCGCGTTGTCGAGTTCGAGGCCGGCGAGGTCGACGTCGCGGGTCGGTCGTCGCTCGTCGAAGGCGGCGAGGAGCACACCTCCCTTGAGGACGAATCAGCCCGTCGAGGGCGTCGCGTCGGCCGAGAGCCATGACGAGCGCAGCGACGACGAGGTCGGTGGTCTGGCGTTCTCCCATCAACCACCCGACGATCCCCTTTCGTAGAGGTCCTTGATCGCGGCGAGGTAGAGCTCGCCGTCGTAGCACGCGAACTCGGTGATGTCCGCAACCCACCGCAGATCAGACGGCCCCGCCCGCCAGCGGCGTCTCAAGTGGGCGCCGGCCCACGGGGCCCCAGATGTGGACGATCTGCCGCTTCAGGGTGGCCCAGGTGGTCTCCATGGCGGAACACCCGGGCCGCCCGTAGGTGCGCCGCGACGCCACCCAGATGTCGAAGATCTCGTTCGCCAGCCAGGCGTCATCGAGGAAGGCGTCGGACAGCGGGCGGGACCGCCAGGCGTAGTAGCCCGAGCGGGACACGCCGCCGACGCCGCAGAGGTCGCTCACCTCGTCGTCGGCTCGGTGGTCTTCGACGAAGCGGTAGCCGATCACCGGTTCGTCTCCTTGGCGAAATCGGCGGCTGCCTTGCGGAGGATCTCGTTGTCGATCCTCAACTGGGCTGCCTCGCGGCGCAGACGAGCGAGCTCGTCACGCACGGTCTCCGACAAGGCGTTGGGTCCGCGTCACGCTCGCGTCGCTCGCGGTCAGCCTTCACCCAGTTGCCGAGAGTGCCGTCGGAGATCCCCAACGACCGGGCGACCTCCGCGATCGTGCGGTCCGAGGAACCGACGAGCTCGACCGCCTCACGACGGAACTCCATGGGGGACTTCGATGGGCGACCCATCGTGGGCTCCTTCCTCTGGGGCCTCGAACCCCAGAATCAGGCGTCCACCAGAGCGGGTCAACTCCATTCCGACAACGGACCAACTCCAATACCTTTAGCCGCTCCGAAAGCTACGGTACAACCTGACGGCTGCCAGAACCGCCAAACCCGCTGCAAATACTACTCCTATCCACACGCCCGGAGAGTCATCAATATACTCCGACAAGAACACCATTAAGCTGACGCCCAAGCCGATCTGCAACAAGTAGACAACGGATTCGCGTGTGCCTGCGCTCATTGATCGACTGCCCCTCAGTATCCCAAACAAACTAGCGTGGCGCCGAAAAGTCCTGCCAGAACATAGGGGTTCCCACCTGTGCGGGCCGCAGCGGAACCCAGCCGGCCGGTAGACGCCCAGAAGCTCAGTCCCGCGGTGCCAACCCCCCACCAAGCAGTGCAGAAGATCGGCTTCTGCTTCTTCTTCACACACTTGGATGGCTTGTGTCCCCTGGCAGTGCACTTGTTGTTCTTCTTGTTGTAGCTCTTGAGGCTCGCTTGCTGGGCCCTAACATTCTTGCACTTCTGCGATGAATAACCTTTGGAGCCCTTCTGCATGCAATACCCATATGAACCTTGGCCGGCCTCGCCGGAGAGATCGAGCTGCGTGATTGGGTTCTCAACGTAGGTGTAGTCGTTGTCCAGACCCCCTTCGACGGGGTCGACCTCAAGGAAGCGTCCGAGGAGCGGTGAGTATTGCCTCGCTCCCATTTCGATAGTGGGTTGGAGTTCGCTGCGTAGTTCGGTGGGTCGCTGGTGTTGGCCGAGCCATCCGTAGTCGAGGCTGGAGTTGAGGTTGTCGGGGTGTGCGCCGGTGATGAGGACGCCGTAGGGGTCGTAGTTGGCGGTGGCGCCGGTCTTGGCGCCTGCTTGGGTGGCGGTCGCGGTGATGTCGCCGTGGATGTTGGGGTAGGACCAGACGTGGTTCCCGGTTGAGGGGCGTCTCGAGAGGAGGACGCCGCCGGGGAGGTTGTAGAGAGATTCGATGACGGTTCCCGCGTTGTCGAGTGTGACGGAGGGGATGTCGGGGTCGCCGGGATACGAGTACCTGGTGGTGCCGGTGACGGTGAAGCTGCTGCTGATGATCT
>CAZVVS010000289.1:0-6568 GCA_964630585.1 uncultured Gordonia sp. | reverse complement strand
CGTCACCGTCGAGGTGGCCGTCGACCAGCTCGCCGCCGTGCGCCCGCCCGACGAGCACCGCAGCCAGGCCGACTTCCTCCGGGCCCACGGCATCGAGGCGCTGGTCGACGAGGGCCGGCGCCTCTGGGAGCAGCGCGCCCACCTCGGCGACCTCGCCGCCATCCGGGCCCGCAGCCGCATCACCGAGGCCGAGGCCCTGCTCGACCCCGCCGGCCTCGGCGCCTTCCGGGTGCTGGAGTGGGTCCTGGGCTGAGATCGGCAAGCCCCTCGGGACACTGTCGCTCGAGCCGGAGTGTGGGCGGTGGTGATCAAGCGGGCCGAGGGTGGGCCGCCACCGTCACGGGCACCCGCCGTCATGGACGATGGAGGCCCCGTGCGAGGCGGGGAGGACGCCGTCGGCCAGGCCGCCCGGAGCGTCCTGGCCCGGCCAACGCCACGTGCCGGTGAGCCGACTGTTCGGTCCGGAGATCGACGCCGCGGCTCGTGACGGGGCCACGAGGTAGCTGTCGAGGTCGGGGTGGGGCTCCTGGGCCTTGATCCCGCCGCAGCCCCAAACGTCGGTGACGCGTACCCGCGTGAAGCCGCCCGCCACAGCGTCGGGTTGCTGGGGGGCGAGCACGACGAGTTCGCCCATGGTCGTGCCCCGCACGTCGTTCACGGTGGCCTTGCCGTTGGGCAGGCAGTGGGGGGTGAACATGGCGACGCGGTTTCCGAAGGCACCTTCGATGCTGCGGGCCTTGAGGCCGTCCACGATGGCGAACTCGCGGAAGCCGGCCCCGTCGGCTCCGGTTGCCCCACAGTCGGGGCCGGCGGGACGTATGCCGTCGGTTTCGACCCGGAGCGCCACGCCGCCGTGGCTGAACACCTCGGTGAACCGGCAGTCCCGGCAGGCACGGATCTGGTTCGCTCCCTGGCCGGATGGGGACAGAATGTTGTAGTGGCGGGTCACCGAGACGCGATGGGGCAGGTATTGGCCCTCCGGATCGGGCAAGAACTGGGCATGGTTGGGAGGGTCGAACATCATCGCCACGGTTCGGCTCGTCTCACCAGGCACCGGTCCGATCCCGGTGGTGGCCCGAGCCGGGTTCTGGATGGTGAACACGTCGGACACGGCGATGTCGTAGGCCCACCGGAACATGAACCCGGTGACTTGGACGCCTACGCCGGTGGCCTCGGGGTCGAGGTCCATCACCCACATGGCAGAGGTGTTCCAACGGGAGCGGAACGGCACCGGTGCGTTCGCCATCCCGCCTGCTGCGGCACGGTTTCCGCGGAAGTTGGTGTTCGACGGCTTGTTGGCGGCGGTCGCCTGGCCGGGGCCACCGCATCCGTTGCCGGCGACGATACTGACGTTGCGGCTGGGGTGCGACGATTCGCCGTCGACGGTCGGCGTGCCGAACTCGAACAGTCCCCAGTCGTTGCTCCTTGCGAGGCCCTGGCCCCGGACCCCGAAGATGGTGGCGCCGGGAGCGATCTCGATGCGCACGTTGTCGGGGAGCACGATCGTGCGGATGCCGTACCGGCCTGGGCCGAGGTAGACCCTGCCCTGCCCCATGCCCGAGGGGCCGAAGAGTCCGGGCACCGGCCGGTGCGACGCGGTCTGGAGCGCGCCGGTGAGTGCGGCCGTGACGTCGTCGCCCGGGCGGATCGAGTTGCTGCAGGGCGTTGCGGGCGCGCTGGCGATCTCAGCCTCGCCCTCGGCAGACGTGGAGGCGGCGCCGAGCGTCAGGCTGAAGGCCCAGGCCAAGAGCAGGGTGGCGACGAGCCTTGCCGGCCGGGGTCGGTTGCGGTCCATGTGGTGATCCTCCTCGATGGGTGGGCCGGCCCATTGGATCGACGGCCCCTGGCAGCAGCCTGGCGGTGGGCTGGCAGGGGAGGTACAAGTGACCTGGCACCCCGTCGCCGGGAAAGCGCCAGCAGATCGCCAGGTTGTCGAGGTTCCCTTGCCTTGGGTATCCACCCTCCCCCCCGGATGAACCCGTCCTCATGAACCCAGGTGCCGCTCGCATTCTCGTCGTCGATGACGAGCCCTCCATCACCGACATCGTGTCGGCCGCGCTGCGCCTGGACGGCTTCGAGGTGCGTACCGCGTCGACCGGGACCGACGCGCTGGCGATGGCCACCCGGTTGCGTCCCGACCTGCTCGTACTCGACGTGATGTTGCCCGACCGAGACGGGTTTGCGGTTCTCAGGCGCCTGCGCGAGGACGGCTTCGATGTACCGGTGCTCTTCCTCACTGCCCGAACCGCCGCCGACGACGCTGCCGAGGGCCTGGGCCTCGGGGCCGACGACTACGTGCGCAAGCCCTTCGACCTGGAGGAGCTCGTCGCTCGGGTCCGGGCGCTGCTACGCCGGAGCGGCCACGACACGAGTGAGCCGGAGCGGCTGGGGTACCAGGACCTACTGGTCGACCTCGCCCGCTACGAGGTGCGACGCGGTGGCCGGGTGCTGGATCTCACGCCGACCGAGTTCCGTTTGGTCGAGGTCCTCGTGCGCAATGCTGGTCGGGTGCTCACCCGCAACCAGATCGTCGATCTGGTGTGGGAAGAACCTGGAGCGGTGGACGGCGCCACCGTCGAGACCGTGGTGTCCCGGGTGCGGCGCAAGCTCGACGCTCCCGGCGAGCCGGTGCTACTGGTGACCCGGCGCGGGGTGGGCTACGGGCTGCTCGGCCCGGAGCGGTGATGTCGCTTCGCTCGCGGTTGACGGTGCTCAGTGCGCTCGTCTTGGTGGCCGCGTTGGTGCTGTTCACCGTGGTGACCGTCGATCGCACGCGCGGCGCACTCGCCCATCGTGGCGACGAGGAGCTTGCGGTGATGGCCAGCGGTCTCGTCGGTTTGGCTCGGGGCCAGGTGCAGCGGGCGGCGGAGGGACGGGCGCCGGCTCGCTACGACCGACTCGAGGCGATGCGTCGCAACACGGTGTTCCAGGGCTACGCGGTGGTCGTCCAGCCCGACGGCTCGACGTTGCCGCTCCCCCAACTAGCCGAGGACTCCTCCGATCCTCCAGCGGTGCCACGGGATGTCTTCGCCCGCCAGGATCAGCCGCCGTTCGATCTACTCGCCCCGGATGGGTCCGAGTACCGAGCCCAGATCACGGGGGTGCCTGGCGGCGACGCCGTGATGTACATCGCCGTTTCCACCGAGCGCCTCAAGGACACCACCGACGAGCTGGTCTCGGTCCACGTGGCGACCGGGTTGGCGCTGCTTGTCGTGTTCCTCGTGGCGACCGCCGGGGCAGTGCGCCTCGGGCTCCGGCCACTCACGGCGGTGACCCGGACCGCTGCACGGATCGCCGACGGATCTACGGGCGAGCGCGTCCGCGCCGGTCCGACAGACACCGAGATCGGGGCGTTGAGCCAGGCCGTCAACACGATGCTCGACACCGTCGAACAGGCGGTGGAGGACCGAACCCGTGCGCAGGAGCGCACCGAGCGCTTCGCGGCCGACGCCGCCCATGAACTGCGGACCCCCGTGGCCGCCGTCCTCGGCTACACCGACCTCTACCGTTCCGGAGGTATCGACCCGACCGACCACGACCGCCTCGACGAGGTGTTCGACCGGCTCGCCGGTGAGGCCACCCGGCTGCGCGATCTCGTCGACTCGTTGCTGTTCCTCGACCGGCTCGACCAGCATGGCGACGATGCAGGCGGGGTCACCGATCTCGCCGACGTGGCCGCCACGGTCGCAGCAGACTCGATGACGATCGACCCAGGGCACCCCGTGAGCGTTGATGCTCCCGGACGGGTGTGGGCGGCGGTGGCCCCCGATCATGCGGTGCGGATTCTGGCCAACCTCCTGGCCAACGTGCGGCGCCACACGCCGCCCGGTACCGAGACGGTCGTCGCGCTGCGCACTCTGCCTGGCACCTGTGAGCTTGATGTGACCGACGACGGTCCCGGCATCGATGCGGCAGACCGAGACCGGGTGTTCGACCGCTTCCACCGCGCCGACCCCTCCCGGGCACGGGGCCTCGGCGGCGGCAGTGGCCTCGGACTGGCCATCGTTGCGTCGCTGGCCGACAACGCAGGTGGCAGCGCCCACCTCGACCAGGCCCCAGGGGGAGGCGCCCGCTTCCGGGTCATCCTCCCGGCCGCACCACCATCGCCAGGCTGAAAGAATCGCCAGGCTGAAAGATCGGCGGTGAGGGCGCCGACGTACCGGCCCGGCCGGTCAGCCTGTGGCGGACCCGGTTCCCGAGTCAGCGGCGCTGTCATCGCTACCGCCACAGCCCACGGCGCCCACCACGAGCGCCCTGACCAAGACCATCGACGCCACCAGCGGCGCGGCTGCGCCTCGCTCCACTGCGTCCGCATGCCGAGGACGCTGCTGTCAATGGGCCGAGTGGTGTCCTGTACCTGCCTGGTGGTGGCTGCATCGATGACGTCGGCCTCACCTTGTCGAGCTCGGGGTCGTTCACCTGTGCGTCTCTGTCGCTGCCGAGGTGCCCTCGCCGGGGTCGTGGGCCTGGCATCCTCGGTGATTCTGGTGACGCGGGGCGTCGTCTCCTCTCTGGCGGCCTCGAACCCCACCGCGGGCCCAACCCAGCACGAGAGAGAACGTCACCGACTTGGTGGCGATGTGCCGGCGGTCTGCCAGATTCGGGTGGAACGCTGCCAGCGTCGGCCGTCCGCCGGCCTCACCCTCAGCACTGGAGACCACCAATGCGCACCCTGAGACGACGACTGGCGCTGGTTGTCCCAGCCGCCGCCGCCCTCGCCGCCTGCCAACCACACCAACTGGGCACGTTCCTGCCGAGGGCCGTGGACGAGACCTACGTTTACACGGACTGCGACATCGTCGAGCAGGCCCAGGCGCTCGATGTCGGCATCCAACGAGTGCAGCAGGTGGTGGACACGACCGGGCTCAACTCGACGGTCCGGACGCTGCACGACGCCGGCATCGAGGCGCAGCTCACGTTCAAGGCCAATCCCGGCGTCAGCGGAGCGCTATTGCCCGACGATCCTCGCGTCCCCGGCGATGAGAACGCCGCACGTGGCACCACCGTGACGGAGTACCGGGGCCAGCTCGGGCGGCGCCTCGACGAGTATCGAGCGCTCACGGGGGCGTCGGCCCCGATGATCGCGATCGAGAACGAAGCGAACCACGGGCAGTTCTACGCCGGGACCGCGGCCGATTACCTCACGGAGCTGCGGATCGCCGTGGACGTGGCCCACCGGCGCGGCGTCGAGATCACCGACAGCGGGATCGGAACAAAGGCGGTCAAGCTCGTCGTCTGGAACCACCTTCGCACCACGGCCGGGAGCGCCAAGGCCGACCGGTACCTCCGGACGGTGTTCCGCTCGACATCTGACTCCAACGACACGATCCTGCGCGACCAGCTCCTCGGCGCGGCCATCGACGACCCCGACCCCTACGCCCGGGTGAATCCGACCATCCGGGGTAACTGGCAGGACGCCGAAACGATGCTCGCGGCCTATGGCACCGGGCCCGGCGACCTCCGCCTCGACGCCGTGAACTTCCACTGGTACACCCCTGACGAACCGAACCCGACCACCTACAGCGATCGCCGAGCGCTGACGGACACCATCGACGCACTCCGTGCCATCACCGGTCTTCCCGTCGTCACGAACGAGATCGGCCAGCACGGCACGGATCCCGAGGCGGTCTCCACCTCCCTGGAGGTGACCGTTCGGGAGAGGGATCTCGCCCTGGTGATCTGGTTCGACGCCGACGGCACACCGGCGCATGGCCTGTTCCATCCGACGGACCCTGGCCGGCTGCGCGCTTCTGGCCGGACCTTCCGGAACTACACCGACGAGATCCCTTACCCTCCGTCAGCCTGCGGCCGACGCTGATGCCGACAGCGGACCACGGACTGCGGATCGGGGGGCCGCCCACCGCCTGGGGCGCACCTCGGGGAGGCCGTCAGGGCGCATGCGGGCGGTGCCCGCCGCCAGGGGGGTCTGTGATTCTTCGGGAGCTCGTCCGAGCCGGCGGGCGGGACGCCTCGACCGGGGAGCCAGGGGCGACCACGTAGGATCGGCACCGCACGCCCGAGCCGTCCAGGGGGACCGCCATGTCCGACGCGACCATCGAGAACTACTTCGTCGAGGACCGGACCTTTCCGCCCCCGGCCGATTTCGCCGCCGCGGCGCTCGCCAACGACCGCAGCCTCTACGAGGAGGCCGACGCCGACTTCGAGGCCTTCTGGGCCCGCCAGGCCCGTGAGCTGGTGAGCTGGAGCAAGGACTTCGACACCGTCCTCGAGTGGAACCTCCCCGACGCGAAGTGGTTCCTCGGCGGCGAGCTCAACGTCTCGTACAACTGCCTCGACCGTCACATCGAGGCCGGCCGGGGGGACAAGGTCGCCTACCACTGGGAGGGCGAGCCGGGGGACACCCGCACCATCACCTATGCCGACCTCCACGACGAGGTCCGGAGGTTCGCCAACGTCCTGAAGGGCCTCGGCGTGGCCAAGGGCGACCGGGTCGCCATCTACATGCCGATGATCCCCGAGCTGCCCGTGGCCATGCTGTCCTGTGCCCGGCTCGGCGCGGCGCACTCGGTGGTGTTCGGGGGCTTCTCGCCCGACTCGCTGATCGACC
>CAZVVS010000288.1:0-6578 GCA_964630585.1 uncultured Gordonia sp. | reverse complement strand
GACCGCGCACCATGGTGGCCACCCAGTCGCGTTCACGCTCGGAGAGTCCGAACAGCCGCCCTCGCCGAGTACGGCCGCCTCGACATCCTCGTCAACAACGCCGGCGGCGCCGAGACCAAGTCCATCCGGAGGTGGACCGAAGACGAATGGCTCGCCGTGCTCGCCCTCAACCTCGGCAGCGTGTGGCACCTCTCCCGCGCCGCCTCCGAACCGATGCTCGCCCAGGGCAAGGGCGCCATCGTCAACATCTCCTCCGGCGCCAGCATCCTCGCCATGCCCCAAGCCGCCCCGTACGCGGCCGCCAAGGCCGGCGTGAACAACCTCACCGGCTCCATGGCCGCCGCGTGGACCAGCAAGGGGATCCGCGTCAACGCCATCGCCGTCGGCGCCGTCCGGGCCGCCACCCTCGTCGACGACCTCGCCCGCTACGGCATCGACCCCGACACCATGGGCCAGACCAACGCCTCGGGCCGCATCGGCGAGCCAGACGAGATCGGGTACGGCGTGCTCTTCTTCGCCTCCGATGCTTCGAGCTTCTGCTCCGGACAGACGCTGTACATGCATGGCGGCCCAGGCCCCGCCGGCATCTGAGGGTGACGCGAGAGAAGCGACTCCTCACCACTTGCGATGATCGCTCTTGTGCGATCACGCCCTCGCCTGTGTCGCGACCGCCTCGACCGTCACCTCGTGGTCTCGTTCCCCGAGAAGGTCCCCACCAAGCTCAAGGACGCCGTCCAGGTCGCCTGACGACGATCGGCGAAGAACCCGACGATCGCTCGAAGTCGTCGAGCCGTCGACGTCACGGACGCTTCCGGCGGTGGCCGCGCGGCCGCTTGCCGGTGTGGTCGCCGACCTGCTTCAGGGGACCGCCCGCTTCTACTGTTCCTTCTACTGTGCGGAGCGCCACAGGGCTGTACGCACTGGCACGAGCGACGTACGCTCATCCGCGAAACGCCAGCTCAAGGGCACTCTCTGGCACGCATTGGTACGGGCTGAGCGGCTGATCTGAACGCTCATAACCCGAAGGTCGCAGGTTCAAATCCTGCCCCCGCCACCACCTATAAGTGCAGCTCAGAGGCCCTTTCCGAGTCATCGGGGAGGGCCTTTCTGCTGCCAGAAACGGCCGACTTCTACCGGTTCCTCTACCGGATCCGGTAGAAGATCACCCGAACCGTGGCCGGCCTGACCGTAGAGGTGCAGGTCAGAGCGTTGCTCGTCTCGTGGCGCGTCGGTGACCTTGGGGCGGTCAACCCGAAGGTCACTCCCGGTCGGCTTCGCACGTCGGAGTTCCGGTTGTTCTCGGTCGACACTGCTCGCGAGCTCCTGGCCCCACGGACCTTGGTCGGGCCAGATTCTGGAGCGGGGGTGGCCTCTGGGCGCCGGTGGGGTTTGTCCTCGTCGCGTCGCTGGGCGGAGGCGCCCGAGGGTCTACCAGTCCAGGCCGAGCCAGCGGCGGTAGGCGCGGGTGAGTCGTGCGAACCTCTCCTCACCGGCGGGGATCTCGACGTCGAGGATCGAGACGGTCCACGTACGTTCGTCGTGGGTGACCGTGGCGGTGAGGCCGCGGCGTTCGTCGCCCTCGAAGTCGATCTCGGTGATCGCAACGTGGGTGCCGACGACCTTCGCCGCGACCGGGAAGTCGATGTGGTCTTCGAAGGCTTGGCAGAACGACGTGTAGCCCTCATCGCCGTAGGCGTCGACGGTGATCTGCTCGATCAGGTCGTCGATGTCGAGGTCGGAGTCGTCGAGATCGGGGAGCCAGCCGTCAGAAGACATCGGTCTCATCGCCTGTAGGTCGCGCCGGTGCTCGTCGGCGGGTCTTGGGGATGTCGAAGCCGAGGGTGGCGTAGGCGGGCAGGCGTTTGGTGTGCATGCGGTCGAGGACCGGGATGCGGCTGTCGACGTAGTCGTGGAGCTCAACGCGGTGCTTGCCCTCATGGGTTCGTAGCAGCCGCCCGACGTACTGCACGACCCGCCCCTTGAACGCGAGGGGGAAGGCGAGGAACAAGGTATCGAGCTCGGGCCAGTCGAAGCCCTCGCCGAGCTATGAGCCGGTGGCGACGAGGATGATCCCGTCGTCGGGGTCCCGGTCGGCGATGGCGTCGGCAACGGCCTGGCGGGCACGCTTGCCGAGTCCGCCCTTCAACACGAGCGCGTCGTCGTCGAGCGACTTCAGGCCGGCGACGATGGCGTCGATGTGCTCGGTGCGTTGGGTGAGCACCAGGCAGGTCCGACCCGACGAGCAGGCTTCGTGGACGTCGCCGCAGATCTGTGCGGTGCGCGTGTCGTCCTCGCTGATCACCCGGAACACGTCTTGGATATGGGCGGCCTCGTCCTCGGTGACCTGGGTGGTGGTGTGGTGCGCGATGAGCTCTCGGCGAACGAGTTCGGATCCCTCGACCGCGGCGGGTTTGATCTCGTGGCGGGTGGGTCCGCATTGGAACGCGATGAGCGCTTCGAGCTTGTCGCGCCGGTACGGCGTCGCGGTGAGGCCGAGCCAGCGGCGGGTGCGTGCCGCGCGCATGCAGGTCGTGAACGACACGGCGGGGAGGTGGTGGCACTCGTCGATCACGATCAGCCCGCAGCCGCCGAACAGTGCGGGTTCGTCGCTGCGGGCGAGGCTCTGGATCATCGCGATGTCGACGGTCCCGGTGGGCTTGTTGCGCCCGCCGCCGATCTGGCCGATGGCTTCGGGATCGATGTCGAGGTGGTCGGCGAGTCGTGACCGCCACTGGTCGATGAGTTCCTTGCGGTCGACGACGACGAGCGTCGGGGTGCGGTGATGGGCGATCACCGCGCAGGCCATCACCGTCTTGCCCGCCCCCGGCGGGGCGACGAGCACGCCGAGGTCGTGGTCGATGAGATCCGCGACCGCGGTGGTCTGTTGCGGGCGCAACTCGCCGCGGAACTCGACGTCGAACGCGGGTGGGTTGGTGCGGTCGTCGCGGAGATCGAGCGTGCTGCCCAGCGCGGTGAATAGCTCCTTGACCTTGTTCGTGAGGCCTCGTGGGAGGTGCAGCCACTCGAGATCTTCGTGGTAAGCGCTGATGTAGCGCGGCGTGTCCCACGTCGAGAAGCGCATGCGCTGCTTCTCGAAGAACTCCGGGTTCGCGATCGAACCGAGGTGCTTCAGTCCGGCGATCACCGCGGGCGGAAGGCCCGCTCGTTCGATCGACAGCTCAGCACCGAGCCGGGCACGCACCACGGGCGGCGGTGGCGGACCTCCGGCCTTGGCCAGCTCGGCCAGCGACAGCGCCGGTCCGGTGTCGACCGGTCGCAGCGACTCGGCCAACGCCTCTACCGCGTCGGCGCTCATGCGAGCGACCGACGACAGGAGCGCCCACTGGTCGGGCCATGGCTCCATCGTCGTCGGGTCGAGGAACAGGGTCGTGCCGCCCGCGGCGCATCCACCGTGGAGGGGGAGCGCGATGAGGTTCCCGAACCCGGCTTTGGGCATGAAGTCCTGGGACGGGAAGAACCGGTCGTAGCTCGACAGATCCAGCTCCGCTCGCATGGTCATCGCCTGGCGCAACAGCGCCGCTCCCATGCTCCGTGCCGTCGCTGCAACGACGGGAGACTCGAAGAAGATCCAGACGTGCGCGCCGTTGCCGGACCGGGATCGCTCGAGCGCGGCGGGCACCGCGTTGCGGTGGCACGCGTCGAGATACGCGAGCGCGTCGAGCACCCACGTGCCCTTGTCGAAGTCGCACGCCAGCAGCGCGCAGGTGTCGTCGCGCAGCAACGGGTAGATCCCGATCGTCTCCCTGCCGCGTACATGCGATTCGAACACGTCGTCGGTGAGCGGCAGGTAGCTCTTCGGTGGCCGACCCTTCGACCAACGGTCCTTCGTCGCTGGCGACCACCCGGTCTTGCCGCTCGAAGCGCTCTCCCATCGCTGCGCGTAGACGTCGGCACGCGCGCCGAACAGCGACCACAGCAACGCGAGCTGCTCGGAGGCCGGCGACGAGGAGTCCACCGAGGGCGAATCGCTCGGCTCGGCGAGCAGCGTCGGCGTCCACGACTGGGAGTGGCCGTCCGGTTGACGGTCATCCAGGCCGAGCAGTCCTCGAAGCCTTGCGTTCTCCTCCCGGAGGACCTCAATCTCGGCGACGAGGTCCCGATGCGGATCGTCTGCGCTCGTGCTCACGGTGGCCCGATCACACCAGGTCGATCCAGGCGGGCCAGTGCGCTGCACCGGCATCGTCGGGGATGGTCACGCCCCAGCGCTCCGCCAGTTCGACAACGCCCCCTGCGAGCTCGGCTGTCGACTCCTCGCCGGCATAGGCCACAACCGTGCCGATGTCAGGCTCACGTACGCGGTACAGGCCGGCAACGATCCCGACTGCCAACTTGGTCGCAGCGTCGAGATGCCCGAGCGTGGCTCGCCGTTCCAGGTCGGACCGGAACGGTGCGATCACTTCTTCGATCAGCTCCCAGGCCGCCTCGGTCTCGTTGACGTAGCCCCGGCCACGGACGTGACCGACCCGGGCGCCCAGAGCGTCCAACTCGATGTCGATCAGGGCTGCCTCGACGTCTGCTGCGACCTGTTCGATTGATGGCTCCGACAGAATCTCGACGGCGAACCGCTCGGCGTCGACGACCAGCTCGGGATGCTCCCTCAACAACCACGCCAGGACCGCGCTGCGCTCGGTCGACGTCAGCGCCTCCAGCGACGAGGCGCGCTCGGGGGTCTTCGGGTCCGATCGGCGTGGCACCTGTGCAATCTACGGGGAGCGCCTGTGGCGGCGTAGGGACTCCAGGGGTATCGGTATCCCCCTGCCCGGGTCGGGCGATACTGGATCGATGACCACGCCCGACGAGATCGCTGTGCTCGCCGTCGGCGGGGAGTCCGAGACCGTCGAGTTCAAGGAGACGACCGGTCAGCGGCAGGAGGCGGCGAGGACGTTGTCGGCGATGCTGAACGGCCAGGGTGGTGTCGTGCTGTTCGGCGTTCGGCCGAACGGCAACGTCTTCGGGCAGCAGGTGGCCGACAAAACACTCGAAGATGTCACCGCGGCCTGTCGGGACATCCATCCGATGTACCCGCCGTCCATTGAGCGGGTCTCCGTTCCGGATGGTGATGGCCGTGAGGTGCTGGCGGTCACCGTCCCGAGCGGGAACTCGAAGCCGTACGCCTACAAGGGCAACTACTACGTCCGATCGGGCGCGGCCACGGTCGACATGCCCGACGAAGTGCAGCTCTCGCTCGTGCTCGAACGGGCCCACGGCTTCGACCGGTGGGAGCTGGCGCCTTCCGCTCGCGACCTCGGATCGATCGACGCCGCCGAGGTCACCGCCTTCCGAGACGACGCCATTGCCAACAACCGTGCGCCGTTCGAGGCCGGCGCCGACGTACCTGACGTCCTTCGAGCCCTGGGCCTCGCCGACGAAGGCGGCGAGCCCAACCGCGCAGCGATTGCCCTGTTCGCCGACGAGAAGGCGTTGGGTGGCGAGTACTCGATGCTCGGGTGCCACGTTGTCGCCGTCGACGGCACGGATCTCGGCGAGGAGCTACTCGACGAGGCGATGGTCGAACGCAACGCCTTTGCCGCCCTGCGCGAGTCGTTCGACTTCTGCCGCAGACACCTCACTCGTCCAGTCCGTCTCGAAGGTCTCCAAGCCGAGGTCGGGATCGAGATCCCCGAGCTCGTGATCCGAGAGGCGCTCGCGAACGCGTTCGCCCACCGCGACTACGCAACAGCAGGACGGGTGCAGGTGCGGGTGTACACGGACCGGCTCGAGGTCGTGTCGCCAGGCGGGCTCCACTTCGGGCTGACGACGAACGACCTCTACGGCCCGCACGGGTCTCACCCCTGGAACCCGCTCGTCATCGGTGCGCTCTACCGACGGGGGATCGTCGACCAACTCGGCTCCGGCACGCTCAGGATGGTGCGCCTCTGCGCTGCCGCCGGCCTGGGACGGCCGGTGTTCTCGGCAACGGCGGCAGCCGTCACTTGTGTCGTTCCCCGCAAGGGCTACTGGATCGCACCCGACGGGTCGAGCTCCGCCATCACCGACATCGAGACGAGCGCGCTCCGGGCACTCGCCGTCGGCCCCGTCCAGCGAGGCGACCTCGCCGAACAGCTCGGACTTCCGGACGCCGCCACCCAAGGCCTCCTCGGCCGCCTTCGCGACCACGGGCTGGTTCACCCGGAAGGACACGGCAGAGGCGCAACCTGGGTTCTCGGCCCCGGCTGACACCCCCCCCGATTAGAAGCCGAATAGACCCGAGCTCGGACCGGGCCGAGCGAAACCCCTGGTCAGGACCTACTGAGCCCACCCACTTTGGTGACGGAATAGACCCGACGCCCGGTCGGCATGGTCACGTTGCCGTACTGCCGACCCGTGTCGGCGAACCCGACGGTCGCTTCGCCGACGGCATCCGGAGGTCAGCCTGTCTCTCGTTCGGAGCCGCCACCGCGGCCCCGGCTCGGATGTCGCGTTGGTGGCAGCGTGGCTTGGAGTGGCCAGATTCTTCTACCGGGTCTTCTACCGGGAGGGCTGGTATGGGACGTGACGGAGAGGTAACCATTCAGGTATCCACGCTCCCGCGCGCTAGCGCGCGTACCGTGTCCAAG
>CAZVVS010000287.1:0-6592 GCA_964630585.1 uncultured Gordonia sp. | reverse complement strand
ACGCGGCGGCAGCAACCGCTCCGGCAATAGTGACTCGCAACATGTGTGCTCCTGAAGCAGTGAAGTCGAC
Source organism: uncultured Gordonia sp. (assembly GCA_964630585.1). GTDB lineage: Bacteria > Actinomycetota > Actinomycetes > Mycobacteriales > Mycobacteriaceae > Gordonia. Next base: position 6,522 of record CAZVVS010000287.1, on the reverse strand, counting down.
GCGGGCGCCCCGCCCGCAGACGAGTATGGCGCACGGCCGCCGCCGGCGTCCATGATGCTGCATCCTCCTGCCACCTGATTGCCTCGACGCCCGAAAATGACCCTGCTCAGCGACCCCTATGATCCTCCAGTGCAGAAGACCACGCCGCGGGGACGGGCATGACCGCTGAGCTGACTGAGGGTGCCACCGCGACCGCTGAGCCACCCACCGAGAAGGCGTCGCTGCGGCAGGTCTTCGGGCCGTTCCTCGAGGGCCAACGGCGACGACTGGTGCTGCTTTCGGGGTCCGCTGCGCTCGGCGGCTTCGCCGAAGCAGCCGTGCTCGTGCTCATCTCGCGCATCGCGTTCGCCTTGGCGTCGGAGGGCGACCAGCGGTCGCACGTCACCGTGGACCTCGGCCCGATCCACGCGGTCGTGAGCCTCCCCTTCCTCATCGGATCCACCGCCGCGCTCATTGCGCTCCGCCTCGCGCTGAACATCTGGCAGGCGAGGCTTTCCGCGAGAACCGGCACCAGCGTCCTCAGCCGAACGCGGAAGCAACTGGTAGCGCTCTATCTCGGCGCGTCATGGTCGCTCCAGTCCGAGGAACGTGAGGGCCGCCTTCAGGAGCTCCTGACGACGTACGCCGTGAACGCCTCGAACTCGGTGCTCACCCTGGCCAACGGCACCGTGGCGATCTTCAACCTCTCGGCATTTGTGCTCACTGCGCTTGCAGTGAGCCCTGCCGGAGCAGTGGTCGTAGCGATTACCGCGCTGTTCCTGGCCGCCATGCTCCGGCCCATCCGAGCTGCCATCCGGCGCCGGTCCCGACGCAGCGCCGACGCCAACCTGGCGCTTGCGACCGCGCTCACCGAGTTGGCGTCCACCACGCAGGAGGTGCGCATCTTCGAGGTCGAGCCGCAGGTCCGAGGCCGGATCGACGCCCAGACCGACGTGGCCGCCGAGGAGCAGTACCGCACCTCGGTGTTGGGTCAGGTCACGCCGGCCTTCTATCAGTCCATGGCGCTGTTCCTAGTGGTGGCTGCCCTTGCTCTCGCTTATGCCAGCGACTTCACCGCACTGGCCTCCTTGGGAGCCGTCATCTTGATCATGTTGCGATCCCTCACCTACGGGCAGGGCGCCCAGACCAGCCTGCAGGCCCTCCACACCGCAGTCCCCTACCTCCAGACCCTCCAAGGCGAAGAAGACCGCTACCGGGCCGCCGCCATCGAGCGAACTGGGGCCCCGGTGGGCGAGATTGATGACCTGGCCTTCGACGGGGTGAACTTCGAGTACGAGCCCGGGCAACCGGTGCTGAGCGACCTGACCTTCGATGTCCGCCGAGGCGAGATCATAGGCATCGTCGGTCCCTCGGGCGCTGGGAAGTCCACGCTCGTCCAACTCCTTCTCCGCCTTCGAGAGCCCACCGAGGGTCGTCTCCTCGTGGGCGGCCAGGACGTGCGTGAGCTGTCCATCGATGACTGGTACCACCAGATCACCTTCGTGCCCCAGGATGCTCGCCTCTTCGCCGGCACCATCGCAGAGAACATCCGCTTCTTCCGCGACGGTCTGCCACAGGCCGCCCTCGAGGAGGCGGCCAAACAAGCCCATCTACATGACGACATCGTGGCTCGCCCCCTCGGCTACGACACGCCCATCGGCGAACGGGGGGGCCACCTCTCGGGTGGCCAGAAGCAGCGACTCTGCATCGCACGAGCCCTCCTCGACCGACCGTCACTCGTGGTGCTCGACGAACCCACCAGCTCGCTCGATGCCCGCTCCGAGGCCTTGATGCGCGAGACCATCTTGGGGCTCGTCCCCAGCATGACAGTCTTCGTCATCGCCCACCGTCCGTCCACGCTGTCGATGTGCGATCGCATCATGGTCATTCACGACGGCGGCCTACAGGGCTTCGACGAGCCGTCTCAGCTCGAGGAAGACAACCCCTTCTACCGCGACGTTCTCAAGCTCTCGGGCATGCGTTGAGACCACAGCGAGCGACGCGTGATCGACCGATTAGATCACACCCTCGAGGTCGAGGCCATCGAGCGACCAGCAAGCCCGATGTTCAGGGTCGGCGGACCGAACGGAGTCGCTATCAGACCTGTCCCACACGCAAAGCAGCGAACGCCCCCGCGGAAGCGCTGCCCGTCGTCGAGGCGTCGGTGTTCCAGGCCCCATGGGTGCGAGTACGGCGCCTGCTCGAGATCGATAAGCGAGTGCGCGAACGAGCTGCTCACGGTCACGTTTCGGTCCCCACTCCGTCGAGACCACGAGGACGCGGACACCGTGTGTCGTGACGATGTGATGAACGAGACCATGCGGGGTGTCGCTCTCGACCAGCCGGGAGACCCGGTAGTCCGTGTCGCATCTCGGGTCAATGCGCCAACGAAGGGAGTCGACGTCCCACGCTGTGGCGAGACAGTCTGGATGGAGATCTCGTTGGTAGGTGTCGAGCAGGCCGGGCCCGGATTCGACGCCCGCCACTGACCAGCGCGCCGGCCGGTAGAAGAACTCGATCGGCTCGAGCGCGACGGCACCGTTCTTCACGTGCGCATCGCGGGCCTCCGGTGTGGCCGTGGCCATCACGATGCCCGGTCGCCGCGTCGCGTCCCATGCATCGACCAGCTCGGCCACCACCGCACGGAAGACCCCGCGCCTCGTGGCGCGCGGGGTGGTGGCTCCATCGACGAGGCGATCGCACTCCACCACGGTGTCCCCCACGCGCAGTCGCCAGGGCATCGCGAAGCAGATTCCGAGGAGACCACCTTCATCGCTGGCGACAAGGCGCCGCGAAGGTCCCCAGGGCGCACCGTCATGCTTCCATGCAAACCAGTCCCTGCGGAATGGTCGGCCATATCCGTGCGACAGCACCTGAAGCAGGTCGTCGACTCCAGTGCCTCCTACGTCTTGGACTTCGAAACCGCGCTCGGTCGACATAGGTACCCCCTGCCACTTCCGTCTACTGCTTCTGCAGACGTTGAGCCAGCCAAAATGCCGCCGGATGAGCACCGGAGACTATCGACCTCAGTCGTGTGATGTCGGTATCCGAATCCATGCGGAGGCGAGACATCGCCCAAGGATCCGGCGATCGCTTGCAGACGCGATGGTCGAACGTCAGTACCAGCCGATAGCCGAGCCTCCGGACCTCGGCCAGCGCGGCCGGCGCTGGGTTTCCGTTCGGCCAGGCGAACACGTCGGGGGGCGTTTCGAGCATGTCCGTGAGGGCCTCATGAGCGATGATCACCTGTCGCGCTTGTTCGCGCGGAGGGCACATGTCCAGGCAGGGATGATCCCACGTGTGGTTGCCGATCTCCTGACCAGCCCGCTCCCAGACCCGCACCTCATCAGAGGAAAGTTGGGGACGCTGAACATCATGGCCCTTCTGAGCCAAGCGCAATGCGAACTCGTTCACGAGTCCTCGGCGCCCGTCGTCCTCCATCTGCTTGAGGCGCGACCTGATCGCCGGGCCCTCGATGGTGCCAGCATCGCTCTCGGTGACCGCGTCAAGTGACACGGCATCGTCGACGACATCCCACCAGTGCGGGGTGCGGGTGTCGATGAGACCGGCGCACACGAACGCCGTGGCGGTCATCCCGCGCTCGACCAAGAGCGGGAGTCCCGCTTGAACCACCTCGGGTGCCCCGTCGTCGAACGTGATCCAGATCGGACGCTCGGGCAGCTTAGGCCCACCGGCGAGTGCATCTGCCACCATCGTTCCGGTGACTGTCTGGTACCGGGACGCCAAGTAGTCGAGTTGTCTCGTGAACGCCCTTGGGTCAGGGATGCCGTGGTATGCGAGCACCCGCAGCCGTCCTCGAGTGATCAGCGAAGCCAGCCCGGCAACGGGGCGCGAGCCCAAGACTCGAACAGAAAGGGTCACTGGTGGTTCCGGGTTCGATGGGTATTGATTGTGTCTTCGTAGAGCGCCAACATCTGCGAAGCCGACACTTCGATGGTGAAGCGCTCATCGAAGTCCGCGTATCCGCGAACTTTCAGACGTTCCGCCAATGAATCGTCAGTGAGCACGCGACGGATCGCCTCGGCAAGGTCGGCCGGGGAGCCGACTGGAACAAGCAGCGCGTTGAGTCCGTCCTCCAACACCCCTCGCACCCCGGCGATGTCAGTGCAAATAACCGGGCATCCGAGCGCCATCGCCTCGATCGCCGCTCCCGCCGTACCCTCGAACAGGGACGGGATCACCAGCACGTCGGCGGCCACGATTAGGTCGGGCACGTCGTGACGGTGGCCGAGCAGTGTCGTACGCGAAGCGGCCTCCGGGTGCAACTCGATGCAAGCTCGCAACGCTCCTGATGCACCGCCTTCCCGTCCCGCCAGGAACACAACCAGCTGTGGGAGCTGTCCCGCCAGGGCTTCAACCGCGCGAACGAGGTCCACCTGGGCCTTCTGGTGTTCTTGGCGCCCAACAGCGAGGACCATCTTCGAGTCGTCAGAGAGGCCCAGCGAGGCACGAACCCTCGCTCGACGCTCGGTGGACACCACGCCCAGCACATCACGCGACCGTCCTCGCTCGACGACCGTGATGCGTTGTGGACTGATCCGCAGGGCCTTGGCATTCGCCTCTGCGACGCCGGCTGAAACAGCATGCAGGCGATCCACCATGACCTGCGCTGTCACCGAATCGAGCACCTGCACAACACCCAGCTTCCATCGCTTGATGCTGGGATCCCCCCGACGAGCCAGCTCATACGGTGTGTTGACCAGGCTCGACACCACACGCGGTCCGGCGCGCCAAGCAGCTACCCGGCCAACCATGTCTGAGTTGAAGAGGGCCGTGTGAACAAGGTCCGGCTGGAACTCTCGGATGCGCCTGCGTACCTCACGGACGCGCCCCCAGTACAGCTGGCTTTTCAGGGGCACAATCGAAAAGCCGTCGGAGCGGAGGTGGTCTTCGTCGCCAAACCCCGAGTCGTAGAGTGTGGCAACGGCCACCTCGTGACCCCGCTCACGTAGAAGAGGAAGAAGGGCAGCGGTCGAATGCTCAGTACCGCTCGCGCCCAGGCTGTCAATCACGAACAGCACTCTCACCGAGGTCCCCCTCGCAGCCGCTCGACTTCACCCTCGAAGATGCAGTGGCGTTCCTTCAGGCACCAGTAGGTGCCACCTTCTCGGCGGCGTGCAACTAGTATCACCATGGTAGGGGAACGGACCGAAGGGTACGATCCGGCCGATTCGCCGCTGCCGGCCGCTCTGCCATCGCAGCATTATAGATCTCCTTTCCCGCGTCGGCCGAGCGCCATTCGGACGCGAGCTGGGCCAGGGGGCCCCTAGGGCAGTGTCGTTGACGTCCGATCGACGCCACCGACATCCGCCCGATCCGAGAAGCGGAGCCCGAGGCCGGTAAACCCCATTGGTCCCAGTGGATGACACTGCAGCACTTTGAGCGAGAGAGCCGATGCCGGCCCACTGCCTGGCCCCCTGGTGACTATGCTGGCGAAGATGCGAGTGAGTATTGTCATTCCGACTTACAACGGCGCAGATACCCTCCACGATCAGTTGGACTCGATCACCCGGCAGTCGATCGAGCCGGATGAGGTGCTGATTGCAGATAATGGATCGACGGACGACAGCCGAGCCGTGGCAGAGAGGTTCTCAGATAGGCTTCCAATTAGGATCGTAGATGCCGCAGCTAGGAGGGGAAATGCACCCGCACGAAATCTAGGTGCGGCGGCCTCCTCAGGAGACATTATTCTGTTTCTCGACCAGGACGACCAACTGGCGGACGGATGGTTGATATCCATGATCAAGAGCCTCAAAGAGGCAGATGTTGTAGTGGGCGTCAATGAGATAATATTCGATTGGCCGCCGAGGAAACCGTCCAAACCGACGCCGCCTGACAGCGTTGACTTTCTCCCCTATGGCCTTTCGTGCAACATGGGGATTACCAAAGAATCCTTCGATGAGCTTGGCGGATTCGACGAGGCATACCAATCAGCTACCGATGTCGATTTGTGCTGGCGATCTCAACTCCTGGGACTTCGGTTTGCTATTGTGCCTGAGGCGCTTGTCTACAAACGGCCCAAGGCGACAACAAGGGCCGTCTTTCGACAGCACACAGAGTTCGGATGGGATGACGTGCTGCTGTATCAACGCTTCCGAGCGGCAGGGCGAAATCGCAGTCGACCTATAAGGTGCTATGCATGGCTCGCGACACGTTCCCCCTTGCTGTATCAGCCTAGGGTCCGGCGATCCTGGGTGAGGCTAGCTGGAAAATGCTGGGGTCGGTTCAAAGGGTCTGTGGCAATGCGAGTGCGCAATTTCTAGATCAATCGGATCGGAGCCATATGGGCTCCACGCCGGTCTTCGAGTTGCGGAGAAGCGGATCCGACAGACAAGCACCAGTGCATCTCAGCAAGTTGGAGGCTGACGTCTTGGCGTCCTCTGCCGCGTGTGGCTGCACGAGCGCCGTGATGGTCGAGGTCTCTCCCCTGTTTTCCGTGGTGATAGCCACGAACAATCGCCTAGGACTCTTGGCCGAGGCCATTGACTCGGTGCTTGCGCAGACCGTCCAGGACTTCGAGGT
>CAZVVS010000286.1:0-6596 GCA_964630585.1 uncultured Gordonia sp. | reverse complement strand
GAACTCGGGGCCGCCGACGCGGCCGAGGAGCAGTGCCCTGTTGGGGCCGTCCAACGGAGCGGCGACGAGCCGTGTGTCCGAGTCGCGCCAGGTCTGGGGTACCCCGCCGTCGTGCGGATCGATCGTTGTCGCTGCGGTCAGCGGCAACCAGCTCGCCGAAGCCAGTGGCGTCTCCGGCGCCCCGGGGCTCCCGCAGACGGTTACCGCCGCGCCGGATTCGGTGGTCGTGACCACCGTCGCCCACGAGGTGCGCAGGACGTGCGGTGCGTCGTCGACGAGGATCTGCAGCCGGTCGCCGTGCGCGGTGGCGACGTGGTCGACGAGTTCGAGTTCCCGGTGGGTGTCCAGCACGCCGGCGTACGGGCGGACCGAGTCGACGTGAGCACCGGCCTTCGCGGCGGCGGTGATCAAGGTGTCCGGCAGGGCGCCCAGCGGCAGGTCGACGACGATGTCGTCAACGGCCCAGCCGTCGCCGCGCTCGATGACCTCCAGCGAGATGATGTCGGCGGCCACGCTGCCGAGGGACACCGCGAGCTGGCCGAGGCTACCGGGGCGGTCGTCGATGGTGACGCGAAGCAGATAGGACACGCGAGTCATTGTCCCACCACCGGCCCCGCCCGGCGCGGCGGGCCGATTGCGCCCCTGCCCGCCGCAAGGGTTCCCTGCGCCGCCCAATAGGCTGTACGCATCGCCCCGGCTTCGAAAGGACGAGGAATTGGCTGCCATCTCGCGCGATGAGGTCGCGCACCTGGCGCGGCTGTCGCGGCTCGCGCTGACCGACGAGGAACTCGATCACTATGCGACGCAGCTGGACTCGATCCTGACCCACGTCGCTTCGATCACCGAGGTCGCCGCCGACGATGTCCCCCCGACCGCGCATCCGGCGCAGTTGGACAACGTGCTGCGTGCTGACGTCGTCACCCCGGGTCTGAGCCGCGAGGAAGCCCTCGCGGAGGCCCCCGCCGTCGAGCAGGATCGTTTCGCCGTCCCGCAGATCCTCGGGGAGGAGTGATGGCCGACGCTGCGAGCACGTCCTACACCAGCGTCGATGACGACATTCTCGGCGCTACCGCCGCCCGCTTGGGTGAGCAGATCGCGTCGGGTGAGTTGTCCTCGGTGGAGGTGACCCGCGCGTACCTCGACCGCATCGCTGACGTCGACGACACGATCGGGGCCTTCCTGCACGTTGGCGGCGATGCGGCCCTGGCCGCCGCGATGGATGCCGACGCCGCCATTGCCGCCGGCGAGGCGCCCTCGCCCCTGACAGGTGTGCCGATCGCACTGAAGGACGTCTTCACCACCGTCGACGCGCCGACCACCTGCGGCTCGAAGATCCTCGAGGGTTGGGTTCCGCCGTACGACGCGACGGTGACCGCAAAACTGCGCGCCGCGGGCCTGCCGATCCTCGGCAAGACCAACATGGACGAGTTCGCCATGGGCAGCTCGACCGAGAACTCCGCCTATCAGGTGACGCGCAATCCGTGGGACACCGACCGGATTCCCGGTGGGTCCGGCGGCGGCAGCGCCGCGGCGCTGGCCAGTCACAGCGCGCCGCTGGCGATCGGCACCGACACCGGTGGCTCCATCCGCCAGCCCGCCGCCGTCACCGCCACCGTCGGCGTCAAGCCGACCTACGGGACGGTGTCGCGCTACGGCCTGGTTGCCTGCGCCTCGTCGCTGGACCAGGGCGGTCCCTGTGCCACGACGGTCCTCGACACCGCGTTACTGCACGAGATCATCGCCGGTCACGACCCGCGCGACTCGACGTCGATCGATGCTCCCATCGGGGATCTGGTCGGTGCGGCGAAGCTCGGTGCGCAGGGTGACCTGTCCGGCGTGCGCGTCGGCGTCGTCAAGGAGCTGTCCGGCGACGGCTATCAGCCCGGAGTCCTTGCCTCCTTCGAGGCGGCGGTGAAGACCCTCACCGATCGCGGTGCCGAAGTCGTCGAGGTGAGTTGTCCGCACTTCACCTATGCGCTGGGCGCCTACTACCTGATCCTGCCGTCGGAGGTATCGAGCAACCTCGCCCGCTTCGACGCGATGCGCTACGGCCTGCGCGTCGGCGACGACGGTTCGCACAGCGCCGACGAGGTGATGGCGCTGACGCGTGACGCCGGGTTCGGTGCGGAGGTCAAGCGCCGCATCATGATCGGGACGTACGCGCTCTCGGCCGGCTACTACGACGCCTACTACGGGCAGGCGCAGAAGGTTCGCACGCTCATCGCGCGCGACTTCGCGTCGGCGTTCGAGCGCGTCGACGTCCTCGTCTCCCCGGTGACGCCCACAACGGCGTTCAAGCTGGGGGAGAAGGTCGACGACCCGCTGGCCATGTATCTGTTCGACTTGTGCACGCTCCCGGTCAACCTGGCCGGCGTGGCGGCGATGTCGGTTCCGTCGGGACTGTCCGAAGGGCTGCCGGTGGGTCTTCAGATCATGGCCCCGGCGCTGGCCGACGACCGGCTCTACCGGGTTGGTGCGGCGTTCGAATCCGCCCGCGGCCCGATTGCCTGAATCAGACGCGACGCGAAGCCCGCACGCGGCGGCTAGATTGAGCGCATGGCGCGCTACGGAATTCTGACCTCCGGCGGGGATTGCCCCGGTTTGAACGCGGTGATCCGCGGCACGGTGCTGCAGGGCACGGCGGTGCACGGCCAGGAGTTCGTCGGGTTCCTCGACGGCTACCGGGGCCTCGTGCACGGCGACATCAAGCTGCTCACCCGCTCGGCGGTGCGCGGCATCTCCAAGAACGGCGGCACCATCCTGCGGACCAGCCGACACGGGCCCTACGAGGAGGACGGCGGACCCGACGTCATCAAGAAGGTCCTCGAAGAACTCGAGGTCGAGGGCGTGATCGCCGTCGGCGGCGACGGCACGATGGCGGCCGCGGCACGGCTGCTGCGCGACGGCATCCCGATGGTCGGCGTCCCCAAGACCATCGACAACGACCTGGATGCCACCGACTTCACCTTCGGTTTCTCCACCGCGGTGGAGATCGCCACGGAGGCCGCCGACCGGCTACGGACCACCGGCGACTCGCACATGCGCTGCATGGTCTTGGAGGTGATGGGCCGACACGCCGGCTGGATCGCAATGTATGCCGGCGTCGCCGCCGGTGCGCATGCCATTTTGATTCCGGAGGCGCCCGAGACCCTCGAACAGATCTGCAAGTGGGTGAACGCGGTCAAGGACCGCCGCCGTGCGCCGCTGATCATCGTCGCGGAGGGTTTCACGTTCCCCGACATGGACGCCGCTTTCTCCCACCGCGGGCTCGACGAGTTCAATCGTCCGCGCCTGGGCGGCATCGGCGAGATCCTCGCGCCGCTCATCGAAGAGCGCACCGGCATCACCACCCGCGCCACCGTCTTGGGGCACATCCAGCGCGGCGGAGTGCCGACCGCTTTCGACCGCGTGCTGGGCACCCGATTCGGGCAGGCGATCAGCGACACCCTCGCCGACGGCGACTTCGGCAAGATGGTCGCCCTGCGCGGAACGCAGGTCATCCGAGTGCCGTTCTCCGATGCGGTCGGGCACACCAAGAACGTGTACGCGGAGTTCTACAACGGGGCGCGGGCGCTGTTCGGGTAGGGCGCCCGCCCCGATAGGATTGGGCGCATGACCGCGCCTACCACCGAGCTCATGGAGTTCGACGACGTCATCGCGACCTACGACCCCGTGCTGGGCATGGAGGTGCACGTCGAACTGGGCACCGCGACGAAGATGTTCTGCGGCTGCCCCACGACCTTCGGCGCCGAGCCGAACACGCAGGTGTGCCCGGTGTGCATCGGGCTGCCCGGGTCGCTGCCGGTGGCCAACGCCGCGGCCATCGAGTCGGCGATCCGCATCGGCCTGGCATTGAACTGCTCCATCCGTCCGTCGAGCGTCTTCGCGCGGAAGAACTACTTCTACCCCGACCAGCCGAAGAACTATCAGATCAGCCAATACGACGAGCCGATCGCCTACGACGGCCACCTCGACGTCGTGCTCGCCGACGGGACGCCGTGGCGCGTGGAGATCGAGCGCGCGCACATGGAGGAGGACACCGGCAAGTCGCTGCACATCGGCGGCACCGGGCGCATCCACGGCGCCAGCCACTCGTTGCTCGACTACAACCGGGCCGGCGTGCCACTGGTGGAGATCGTCACCCGGCCCATCACCGGCGCTGGGGAGCGTGCGCCCGAGGTCGCCCGCGCCTACGTCACCGCCCTGCGCGACCTGCTCAAGGCGCTCGGGGTGTCCGACGTCCGCATGGACCAGGGATCGCTGCGCTGCGACGCCAACGTCTCGCTGATGCCCAAGGACGCCGCCGAGTTCGGCACGCGCACCGAGACGAAGAACGTGAACTCGCTCAAGAGTGTCGAGATCGCCGTGCGGTACGAGATGTGCCGGCAGGGCGCGGTGCTGCGCGACGGCGGCGAGGTGATCCAGGAGACGCGGCACTTCCACGAGGGCGACGGCTCGACGTCGGCCGGGCGCCGCAAGGAGACCGCTGAGGACTACCGCTACTTCCCCGAGCCGGACCTGGCACCGGTGAGCCCGGACGCCGCCTGGATCGCCGAACTCGGCCAGACCCTGCCCGAATTGCCGTGGGTGCGCCGCGCCAGGATCCAGGCCGAGTGGGGCGTGTCCGACGAGGTCATGCGCGATCTGGTCAACGTCGGCGCCGTCGACCTCATCATCGCCACCGCCGATGCGGGTGCCTCCCCGGAGGCGTCGCGCAGCTGGTGGGTGTCTTTCCTGGCCCAGCAGGCCAACAGCCGCGCCGTCGAGCTGGCTGAGCTGGCGATCTCCCCGGCGCAGGTCGCCCGCGTCATCGCGCTCGTCGACGAGGGAAAGCTCACCAACAAGCTGGCCCAGCAGGTCGTCGTCGGCGTCCTCGACGGCGAGGGAGAGCCCGACGAGGTCGTCGCGGCGCGCGGACTGGAGGTCGTGCGCGACGACTCGGCGCTGCAGACCGCCGTCGACGAGGCGCTGGCCGCCAACCCCGACATCGTCGAGAAGATCCGCAGCGGCAAGGTCGCCGCCGCCGGCAAGATCGTCGGCGACGTCATGAAGGCCACGCGTGGCCAGGCCGATCCGGCCCGGGTCAAGGAGCTAGTACTGGCTGCCTGCCAGTAGTGGCGTATTGCGGCGAGCTACATATTGCTCTCGCCGCCACCGGCGGCGGGCACCAGGAACCGCACCACGCGGTCGTCTTGTGAGACGACCTTTGTGCCGTAGTGCTTGTTCACCGTTGCGAACTGGATGAGGCCGTTGCCCACCGGTCGCATCCGGCCGATCGCGCCGTAGCGCTTCTCCAGCACGGTCACCGGCTTGTCCACCGACGGCTTCTCCGGGGTGGGCTCGACGAGCGTCTCGATGTGCTGGGTGCGGATGGTGGACACGGCGATGGTTCCGGCGGTGACGGCGCAGCCGCCGAGACCGGGCTTGTCGGGCCACGACCACACCGTGCGCAGCGCACCGCCGGCCACCTGTGAGAGCCGATCGGCGCTGCCGGTGCCGTCGGCGACGTACAGGGTGTCGCTCGACGGGCACAACGCCGGATTGGACCCGACGCCCGAGGCCAGGACCTTCGGCCGCGGGTTGGGACCCGACGAGAAGCCGGTCACCAGCAGGATCTTGCCCGCCAGGGAGGCCGGATTGTCGGCGGCGGCCGGGTTCCCGGCATTGCCGGTCGCGACGACCAGCTCGTTGCGGGACCGGAAGAACATCGAGCCCAGGTTGCCGGTGGGGCCCTTGGGGATTCCGGTCAAGATCGGCTTGGGCACGTCGCCGGCCGCGATCCGCACGATCCGGTTGTCGGTCGCCGTGGTGATGAGGGCGTAGATCAGGCGGTCCTCGCTGTACGTCGGAGACGGTGCGAAGTCGATGAGTCCGCCGTCGCCGGAAGCGTCGATACCCGGGATGTCGACGATCAGTTTGTGCTTGGAGAAGCGTTTGGCGGACACGATCCGGCCGGTGGTGCGCTCGGCGACGATGGTGACGTCCCCGCGCTCGTCGCCGGGGATGAGGCCGGCCGTCGACGCCAGGCAGGTGGTGATGACGTTCGGATCGGGGTCGACGCACGGGCCGGGCGGCGGCGACGGGAGGTCTTCGGGCGGGGGCGGCGGGGTCTTCGGCGGCCGCTTGACCTCGAACGATTCGTTGTTCTTCGAGAACGGCCCGGCCTGCCGGTCGATGTCCTGCTTGCTGAAGTCGGCGCAGCCGGCCAGTCCGGCGGTACCCAGCACCGCGAGGGCGGCGGCGAAAGCCAGCGCGGTGCGGAATCGGCGCGGCGCGGCGTCGGAAGCGGCGGGCATGCAGACCAGCCTAGCGATTGCCGGGGAGTCGCCGCGTCTGCGGCTTATGCGCGGTGTTTCGCGCTAGCGTGGAGCGATGGGTTCCCAACGATTCGACGACGCCGACGAGGCTGCCGATTCCCGCGATGACAAGCACCGTGTCGAGACGACTCGGGTACCCGCACCTCCCAGTGGATATGCCCGGATCGACAGTCTCGACGACCTTGACGACTTCCCGAAGCGCAAGCGCGGCAAGAAGAAGTCCGCGAGCGAGCCCGAATCCGCACCGAGCGAGCCCGAATCCGCACCGAGCGAGCCCGA
>CAZVVS010000285.1:0-6638 GCA_964630585.1 uncultured Gordonia sp. | reverse complement strand
TCACGGCCAACACGCCCGGCCAGACCGATCCGGTCGAACAGGCCCTTGCCTTAGCCCAGGCACAGGCACAGGCGGCCACGGCGCCGATGTGCCAGCACTGTGGCGAACCGATCGACCCGCGTCGCGCACCCGACGACTGCGAGGCCGGATTCCACACTGACCGCACACCGTGCGGTCAGGCATACCGCCGCTCAAAGAGCGCCGCATCATGACCGCCGCGCCCCACAACGGCAACCACGGTGCTGACGACGGTGGTTGCCCCGTCGCCGACATCGTCAACACCACCGTTGACGACAAACACCACACCACCCACGTAACCGTCGCCTGCCCCTACTGCCATCGCCTGCACTACCACGGCATCCCACACGGACAGTCATGGTCAAACCAGGTACGCATCGCGCACTGCCCGACCCGGTACGTCCGCGTCGGTCGGGGTGCTCGCGCGTTCTACCGGCCGATCCGTGAACGTCGCGGCGAATACCTGATCGGTCCGCGACCATGACCGACCGCACCCGCCGCGCCCCCGGCGCCGATGCCCTGCTCGCCGAGATCCTGCGCGGCACGGCAAGTCTGGCCGGCGCGGCGTGCAAGGGTGTGCCGCCGCAGATCTTCGACCCGCCCGCCCATGGCGAAACCCTCGCCGAGGTCGAGCACCGTCACCGCGCAGCGTTGAACTACTGCGACGACTGCGACGTCGTCGAGCAGTGTGCCCGATGGGCCGCGCAGCAGCCCTCAGACGGCTCTGTGCGCGCCGGGCAGCGCCCGCAGCTGCGCGGGCCCGGACGCCCCCAGAAAGCGGGCTGAGCGCCCGATGTCTCAAGATCTCGAGAATTCCGGTACCGGCGATCGTCTGCCGACGCACCCGCGCCGCCGCGTCCCCGTCGAGGCGACGCCCCCGACATGCCCGTGCGGTGCGCCCGCCACCATCGGCAGCGCACACCGCTGGCTGTGCCCGCACTGCCGCCACCTCGACGAGGCCGCCGCCGTGCTGGAGGAATCTCCATTACCGCCCGACGACGGGTCGTCCGGTGTGGATTGACCGCGCAGACGCTGCCCTCCTGGCGCGCATCCTCGGCGCGACCAAGGCCCGCGCAGCCCACGGCACCAGCCCGCCACTACCGCCCGCCGCTGACGAGCTCCACCTACGCCTAGCCATGGCCGCAGCCGGACACGACCCACACCGCCCAGAAGAGCGCGCCGACATGATCGACGTACCCGAGGCCGCCAAGATCATCGGACGATCACCGCGACACGTCCGCAGACTCGCCCCCGACCTCGGCGCCACCAAGACCGCCGGCCGCTGGCTGTTCCACCGGGCCGACGTCGAGAACCTGCGAGGAGAATTCGCATGACGACCAACAACGACGACCAACCTGACCCGCTGGGCAAGCTCATGTCCGGGGTACGGCAGTACCTCGTCGAACTGCCCCGCGACGTGTTCGACGAGCTGCTGCGCCTCGTCGAGGAAGCCCGCGCCGGCGCCGAGCCCGACGCCGCCAAGCAGCCCGACGCCGCCGAGCCGGGCTATCCGGCGCACTGGACGGGCAAGAACCGTCGCGAGCAGCAGGAGGCCCGCTAACCATGGCAACGACGACGATCACCCTGAACGACGTACGGAACCTGGTCAGCCTCGTCGAGAGCCTCGACGGCACCATTCCGGCCGAGCTGACCAGCATCCTCGCCACCGCCGACGCGGTGGACGCGTGGAATCCGACCGCACCGAAAGACGTGGGCGACGCGTTCGCCCGCGGCGTGCCCATCAAGGACGCGGCCAAGACCCTCGACGCCGGGCTGCTGGTACGCGAGCGCCCCGCCGATGTGCAGGCCAAGGCCCGCTACGGTCTGGCCACCCGGGCGCACAATCTCGTCTGTGGCCCCGCTGGCGATGCCATCGTCGCCAACGTCAAACCAGCATTCGACACCGCGTGCCAGCGCATCGCCGAACTCGGCAAGCTCGTCGCCCCGTCCGACACCGTGGAGATCCTCGAAACCGCCGACGACCAGACCATCGCCGCATGGCGCGAGCTGGCCGGACTGCGCGACACGCTCGACGCATCCCGTGCCCTCGTCGACGCCCTGGTCTTACGGTTCGACGCAGTCGCCGCGTCGGCCGCCGGAGTGCAAGACATTCCCATGGCCTCATACGCCGCGTTCTACGCCGCCGACGCCGAGCATCTCGCCCCGTGTGGACGTGCGCTCGCCCCGAACGCGATCAGCGCCCGCGCGGGCCGCTGGCACACCATCGCGCCGGTGATCACGCTCAACACGCCCAGCCGCGCCCGCGAGATCCTCGACGAGATCGCCGCACAGCAGGCAGAGCACCGCGCCCGCGAGTACGCCGCAACCCACGGCAGCCTTCGGCCATGAACTCCGACCCGATGCCCGCTGGCAAGCCCAAGTTGGGCGAAGGTGTAGACGCCAATTCGTCCAAGTTGGACGAATTGCCGGCCCGGGCATCGGGTCGGCACCAGGGGCAGTGCGCCCGTCCGACCCGGGTAGTTCGGACAGCAGCAGCGCGCGCCCCACGTCGGGCCCGGTGGTCTACGGCGCGAGGGGCGTCGATCACCGGGCCCGGCACCACCAAGGGGGAGGGGGGGTCCCGGCCGACCTCTGGCGCCGCGCCACGGGTCGCATAGCCCCTCAGGAATTGCGTGCCACATGCTCACTACCGCTTTTTGCCAGGTCAGGAGGATGAACCGATGACCGACGCCGCCAAAGCTCCGAAACTCGGACGTGCCGGCCGCGCGCTGTGGCGGTCGCTGGCCGCCCAGATCGCCGCCGACGATATGATCCTCGACGCCCGCGAACTCGCGGTGTTGCGCCAAGCGTGCGCCACCGCCGACGACCTGGCCCGTATCGAGTCCGAGCTCGCAGTAGTGGACAGGCTCGTCGTGAAGGGCTCACAAGGGCAGCCGGTCAGCCACCCGATGCTCGCCGAGGCGCGTGCATGTCGCGCCCAGATCGCTGCGCTGCTGGCCCGGCTTGACCTCGATCCGCCCGCAGAGGAGGCAGCGCCCAAGGTGAAGGGTGCTCCCCGCTCTGTGCAGGCGCGCCGGGCGGCTAACGCACGTTGGCAGGGGCGCGGCTATGGCGCGTAGGCAGCAGCGGGGCAGCGCGGCTCTGGGCGGGTATGTGCGCGAGCTCCTGGTCGCCTACGAGGCCCAGTTCCGGCGCCGCTGGCCCAGTGACGACGCTCCACCGATGTATCCCGACGACGCCGATATAGAGTTCTCTGAGGACCGCCTCCATCACATCGAGTCTCGGGTGACCGGGCAGGCGACGACGTTCGAGATGTTCGGCGCGCGCCGGTTTGTGCTCACTGCAGACGGGCTGCTGATCGAAGCGTTGACGCGGCGACTGCCCGAAATATCCTGATCTCAAACCGGGTAGCCCCATTTCTTCCGCGAGTACGTAGAATTGACCGCATGATCATCCCGGCCGACACCCGTGGCCCGTACGAGGACTACGTGCGTGCGTTCATGGAGAAGTTCCGAATGGACCGGGACGAGGCTGAGCGCGCTACCAGGTCGGCCATTGGCATGGGAATTTTCAAGCCCTCTGATTGGACAGACGAAGACTACGTCGGGCTTGATGCCTACTACGCCGCACGAGTGGCGGCTGGTAAGTAAAGCGCCCGTCACCTCCGACTGAGAACCCCGTAACCGCTGGTTGCGGGGTTTTTCTATACCCGAAGTTCTTGGCCGGGCAGGACGACGAGACCGGCGGCGAGTTGCCCGACTGGGCACGCCGCCAGTCTCGACAAGGTGCAGCGTGAGGCGAGAACCCCGACGTTCGTTCAGGTCGGCCAGGTTGCCTGGCCGAGTCCTGTCCACCTGCGGGCGCGGGCGACCGGGTAGCCCATTCCGTGCCCATTCCGTGCCCTCAACGAAAAAGACCAGGTCCGCCGACTACCGAAACAGTCTTGACCTGGTCTTATCTGAGCCGCCCAGGGGAATCGAACCCCTGACCTATTCATTACGAGTGAATTGCTCTACCGACTGAGCTAGGGCGGCGTGCTGCGCTGGGCAGCGAGCATGAGTGTATCGGCTCAGTGCGGCCGCTTCAAAACGGGTTGCAGGTCGAGTTCGGGACCACCGCACAGCACCGCGACCCGGTGCGTCCGGTCTGCGGTGCTTGCTACGCCGATGCGAGCTGATTCTCGCGGTAGAGCCCGGTGACAGGCTCGTCCGTCCCGTCGATCTCTAGACGCACGTGGACACGGTCACCCCATACACTGGTGACGACGCCATCGACGGTCCGCCCTCCGAAGCGCGCGCGGACGCGGTCGCCGACCTTCAATGTCCGGTGGTCTCCCGTGGTCATGTCGTCACCTCCTGCTCGTCCCACCCGCTGCCTGCTACTACTTGCAAGTATGCGCCCACCACACAATCGAATCCAGAGGCTGCACCGTCCAGGGAACGTCGCCACTTCCTGAAGGTAGCGAGAGTCAACGGATTTCGGTTCCGGACAGCGGCAAGCTTCGCGCGATCGCTGTGCGCCACAGCGTTACGGACCTCATTGAGGTCACCCAGCGTCTGATTCCACTTGGGGCCTCTCGTTTGGTACGCAGACGTCACATCCGGCCAGAAGGTCATACCGAGGATTGCGAAGTCGCTTCCGATCCCACCGGGGGAAGCGTTCCCGACGTCCAGCTTGCGGCTACGGACCAGCGCATTAAGCACGACGGGGATCTGGTCGTCGTTCCCTGGCGACAGGCTGTTCGCGATCTGAATCGCAGCGGCGTCGTGAAGGTCGCGACAGAACCCCTGGAACTGGGCTGCGAGGCTCACGAACAGTGCCAGGTTCAGTTGTTCGGTAGCGTACTGTCGGCCGCGGCGTCCGCCGGTCACCATTGTGTGAACATGCTCGAGGCTGTCCAGGGCAGAACACCGCTCGTCCTGCCATCGGAGAAGTGCGGGAGAGTGGACAACCATGTTCGAACAGTAGGAGCGCCCTCCGACACTAAGTACTGTCAGGCGCTGGGCCGGGTGCGGAGTCGGCGGCGGGCCAGCGAGAAGTGGGCTACAGGTCGAACTCGGGACCATCGCACGGCACCGCGATGCGGGTCGAGAGACCGAGCGAGTTGCGCACCAGCGCGCCGACCGTCGTCGAATAGGGCAGGCCGATGTGCCCGACCCGTGATCCGGGGCAGACGTTCTGCATCAGGTAGTTGGTGATGTTGGGGCCGGGCGGCATCAGGGTGATCTGGTACGGGCTGGCGACCTCGTCGAAGCGGGTGCCGATGTTGACGTAGTGGATCGACGAATGCCGTGGACCCCAGTAGTTCTCTCCCGGCGCGCGGGCGGGCAGGCGGTCTTGGATGGCCCCGACCCTGCTGAACCCGCTGCTCGAGGAGCCCAGTCCGATGATGGTCCCGATCCGCTTGGTGCGCAGCTGCGAGACGAGTTGCGCAATGGCCCCGCCCTGGGAATGGCCGACGAAGTCCACCTTCTGCGCGCCGGTCGCGGCGACGACTCGGTCGAGGAACCGGGCTACCTGGCGCGCGGCCAGCTCACGCTGGGCCAGCCCGCCGATGTTGCCGCTCCAACTCGTCTGGCCGTAGGTGAGGCTGAAGACGCAGAATCCGGCATTGGCGAGCATCGGCGCCAGATACGGGAAGTTGGCCAGCTGGTTCATCGACGTGCCGTGCAGCAGGATCACCGGGTTGCGGCTCTTGTTGCGACACCCCCACCGGTTGGAACCGGGCGGCGAGGCGGTGGCCGGTTGGCTGAATCCGGCGGCGATGGCTTCCGGGGGATTGGTGACGACGGGCAGCGGTGCGGCGCCGGCGTAGGGAGCCAGCGGAATCAGCAGCGCCGAGGCGATACCGGCGACGATGAGAGGGGTGCGCATGGCACTCATCTTGCCGCGCAGCGCCGCTGTGCATCGGGAAACGCCGGCGCGACGACGAGTCGCGACGGCGAGATCCCCGTCGGCGGTGAAACTAAGCGACGCCGTCGGCGCGGGCCGCTTCGGCCACGGCGGCCGCCACGGCCGGGGCCACACGGTCGTCGAGCGGGCTCGGGACGATGTAGTCGCGGCTCAGCTTGTCCGCGGCCACCGAAAGGATGGCCTCGGCGGCAGCAATCTTCATGTTCTCGGTGATCCGGCGGGCACCGGCGTCGAGCGCACCGGCGAACACGCCGGGGAACGCGAGGACGTTGTTGATCTGATTGGGGAAGTCGCTGCGCCCGGTGGCCACGACCGCGGCGTACTTGTGGGCGACCTCCGGGTGGATCTCCGGATCCGGGTTCGACATGGCGAAGACGATCGCGTCGTCGTTCATCGACGCGATGTACTCCTCGGGGATCGTCCCCGCGGACACGCCCAGGAACACGTCGGCCCCGTTGAGGGCCTCGGCGGCACCGCCGGTGATGCCGCGCGGATTGCTGCGCGCGGCCATATCGGCCTTGAACTCGTTGAGGTCGGTGCGATCGGCGGACACGATGCCCTTCGAATCGAGCACGACGACATCGGGGATCCCCGACGCGAGCAGGATGTTGGCGCAGGCGATACCGGCGGCACCGGCACCGGAGATGACGACCTTCAGGCCGGCCAGGTCGCGGTCGAGCACGCGCGCGGCACCCTTGAGGGCGGCGAGGACGACGATGGCGGTGCCGTGCTGGTCGTCGTGCATG
>CAZVVS010000284.1:0-6646 GCA_964630585.1 uncultured Gordonia sp. | reverse complement strand
CGCGTAGTTCCTCGTCGATCCGTAGAATCCGATCTGAAAGCGGGCGCGTTCGGCGAGAGCCGCTCGGTCCTCGTGCGTGTCCACCAGCGACGGTGAAGACCGGGATCAGGAGGTCGACGTCGGACGCTGACCGACCGGCACGTGCGGCGCCTGTCCTGACCGCGGGGAGCAGCCGGTGTTGGATGTAGTGGGTCGAGTGAAGAGGATGGACGTGGATGCCGTCGGCGAGCTCGCCGTCCAAGGGCCGACCGCCGAGACGTCGACCTTGGCATCACCGTACTCGTGACACGGCGGTCGCCACGGATCCGGCAGCAGCGACATCGCGTAATACGGCCCATCGTGCTCGAGGGGTCGGTCGCCGCGGAACGCGGCGACGCAGTCCTTCACAGCGCGGATGTAGTCGCGCATGCGGGGCCCCGGCGGTCCGTAGAGCATGCCGTAGCGGCGCTCGACGTGAGCCTTCACCTGGCTACCCAACCCGAGACGGAACCGACCGCCTGAGTTGCCCGCGATCTCCCAGGCCAGGCCTGCTGCGATCATCGGACTCACAGGGAACGCGACGGCGATCCCGTATGAGATGCAGCGAGGGTGCCGCCACCGTGGCCGCCGCGATGCTCATCCACGGCGTCTGGCCCGTCTCGGTGAACATCAGGCCGGAGGCGTTCATCCTCTCGGCTATGCGTGCAAGGTCGGCCGTCTCGCTCCACCCGACTGGCCCCACCATCGCGTCGAACTCCACGGTGCCCTCCTTTCGAACGTCAGGTCACATCGGCGTCGACCGTCGCCATCGACACTTCAACCCGCAGAATCTCGGTGTGACAGATGGGCTTGTCGGCACCTTCCGCTCGAACGATCAGCCAGGATACCGGTCGCCCCCGGACGGGAATTCGACGCGGCCGAGAGCGAATCGAAGCTCCGCCTGGCACGCGAGTCTCCCATCAGCAGGTTGGCCGTCGCCTCGCGTCATCCGGCAGATAGCGATCCCGTTCGGCGGGGGTCAGGTTCCGACCTGCCAACTCGCACGCTGCGCTGCGCCACCTTTCGAGGCGGAGATCCCAGACCTCCATTCCCTGCTCCCCCGCCACGACGAGGCGCCGGCCATCAGGGGTGATCGCTCCGTTGCTGTATCCGGCCGCGGTCTGCGCGATCTCGAACCGATCGCCGACCTGGGCGCCCGACTCGATGTCGTAGAGCGTCCATTCCCCGATGCGGGCTGCAACCAGAAGGTTGCGACCGATTCGCAGATCCGCCGGCCGACCCTGCCGTGCGTACCGGCGCAGCAACGTTCCGGAGTCGAGGTCTCGGTGTTCGATGCGCCCGTCGGTCCCGGAGAGGTACAGGGTGCCGTCGTCGTCGTGTGCGAGGTCCCAAACCCGTTCGACCGGGCCGAAGCGGAGTTCGCCGGTGCTCAGATCACGAACCGTGACCGTGCTCCCGTCATAAACGGTCGCCAGTGTCCCGGCGTCGTCGAACTCCAACTTCGTCGGCACCGGGTCATTGAGTTCGGCGGGGAGATCGAGGGGTCGGCCCGCCGACGCGTCGAACACCTCCACCCGGTCGGGATATCCCACAGCGATGAGGCCAGCCGGAAGATTCCACGTCAGCATCGTCCACGCCAGAGGATCGAAGGGAATACTCGGTTCGAGCCGGCGACCGGCGACAGTGTCGTACCGTCCCGCGGTGAGGTCGTCGTAGAACGCCACGAGCGTCGTGTCGTCGAGCGGGATCGACCGCCCGACCGGGAGGCGCTCGATCAGCCGTTGCCCGGTCTCGATGTCCCACAGTGAGTTGTCGTAGAAGACCGGACCGTCGCCTTCCCATGCCACCAGCCGACGTCCCGACGGCGAAATCTCGAACGGCAGTTGCCCGGGGTTCCCGAGTACCCGCACCAGGGCGCCGTCCCCGTCGGTGCTGTAGATCCACATCGTCGGGCGTTGACCGTCGAGCACGACGAGTCGACGGTCGAGCGTCGCGAATATGTCGAGCCTTTGACCGGCGGGCAGCGACCCAACCTCGCGAACTCGGGCTCCGGTCGCCGCGTCCACGATGCCCAATCGGCCATCGCTGGTGGCCACAGCGAGGGTGCCGTCGCCGAGGACACTCACCGCCCCGCCGGAGTACTGATCGGTCAGACTCGTCGCCCAACGGACCACGCCCGTCGCCGGGTCGATCGAACGCAGCTGATCGACCCCCGTGAAGTCCGACTGCACGAGCGACGAACCGTCCGGGGCGAAGATGAGCTCGCCGGTGACGTAGTAGTTCGCCTCGTTTCCCTCGACGGTGACCAGCGGCCGGCCGGCGATCGAATGGAGCTCGACGGCACCGCCGGCTCGACTCACGGCCATGGTGTCCGTCGTGGGACTGAATGCGACGCCCGTCGCGTCCTCGGCGGTGAGCGTGGCCCCGGCAGCGGCGAACGTCTCGTCGGCCTGGAGCTCGTCCACCTGGAGCGACGAATCGTTCGTCACAAGGGGTGCTCCGACGCGGTACCGGGGTGCGCCGGTGAACAGGTCGATCACCGCAACGGTGCCGTCGGTGCTGCAAACCGAGACGACACCGAGTCGGCGGCTGGCGGCGAGACACAAGGCGGGCCCACCCGTCTCGATCGCAGGACCTACGGCCTCGAGGGTGACGGGATCGAGCTGCCAGATCTGCCCCGTGTCTCGGCGAAGGACGACCATGGGGTCCGTGGTATTTCGGGTCGGGTCGTCGGCGACATCGATCCCTCCCACTCCCTCGCCCCCCAGACGACGGAGTTCGCCCAACGAACCGTCATCAATGTTCACGCGACCCACCCGAGCGTCGCGGGTGCCGTAGAGCACCCATCGATCATCGATCGCGCCGCCGGACCAGGGCGGGACGCTGACCACCTCAGGACCGAGGAAGTGCCGTTCGGCCTGCAGCGCGGCGAGTAGCACGCTTCGGCTCTCCGGTTCGTCGCGGAGGCGATTCGCCTCGAGGGCCAGCAGGAACGCCAGTTCTCGATCGACGCCGATCTGATTTCGCGCCTGCGCGACGAGCCGCTGGTACTGAGCGTCCGCTGCCCGGGTCTGCGCTGAGCGTTTGGCCTCCGACGCCTCGTCCGCCTTGCGAACGGCGACCGTGCCCGCCACCGATGCAACCAGCGCAAGCACGAGAAATCCCAGTCCCACACTCCACGCCCAACGGATCGTCCGCCGGTGTTCGCGGAGATCCATCCCTTCGAGGTCGTCCTTTGCGAGACCGTGCAACGGCGCCGCTAGCTCGGCGACGGCGTCACGGAAACGGCCGTTGCGAATATCCAGCTGAGCCTCGGACCTGGCCCAGGAGATATCGATATGGCGGGGCTCCTCATCGAACACTCCAACGAGTGCCTGGGGAACGGCGGTCGACTCGCGGGCGAAGTCATTGCGTTCGGGATCCCACCTCCACGATCCGCCCGTCACCACGACCAGGAATCGATCGGCCTCGCGGGTTGCCAACCAGTGCGATACCTCTCGCTCGACCCAGGGAGACTCCGACGATTCCGGTGATGCCAACAGAATGAACCACTTCGAGTCATCGATCGCCGATTCGATCGAGCTCCACAGCCCAGGGTTGGCCGAGAGGCCGGTCCGGTCCCTGAAGACCCGCAATGAGCGTCGGCGCCACCACGGCTTCGCGAGCCGCGCGAGCCCTTCCTGAAGTCGTGGCGCCAGCAGATCATCCGCAGCATGGCTGTACGAGACAAACGCGTCGTAGCGCACGGGACCCCCCTCGAATGGCAACGAATTCTACGAGGCGACCCGGGAGCCGCGCTCAGCCCCGTCGCACCGATACGGTGCCGAGTGGATGGACGAGTTCATGCATGTCTATGACGGCTTGGCCGACGAGGACCGCCGGGCGCTGACAGCGCAGTTGCGGCGCCGGAAGTTCGCCCGGCGTGAGGTCATCTTTCACGAAGGCGATCCAGGCGAAGCGCTGCACGTGGTCGCCATCGGGCACGTCGGCATCCGCGTCACGACGCCATTGGGCGACGTCGCCCTGGTCCGGGTCATCGGCACAGGAGGCTTCTTCGGCGAGCTTGCCCTGCTGTCGCCGGGGGCCCGCAGCGCAACGGCGATCGCTCTCGAACCAACCCAAACGATGTCGCTGAGCCGTGAGGCGTTCGACGAGTTGCGCTCCCAACGGTCGGAGGTCAACGACTTCGTACTGACCGCCCTGGCGAACGAGGTGCGACGACTGGCGTCAGCGCAGAGCGAGGCCTTGTTCGTCGGCGCCGACAAGCGCATGTATCGCCGGATCGTCGAACTCGCCACCACGTGGGATATCGATGGAGCGGCCGACATCCCGTTGACCCAGGAGGAGTTGGGCCAGCTCGCCGGCACCACCCGGTCGACGGCGAACCGGATACTCCGCGAGGCGGAGGGCGCCGGGGCCATCGAGCTGCGTCGCGGGGCGCTGCGCGTGCTCGACGTCGACTGGCTCACGCGGCGAGGCCGCTGACATCCGTCGGGATGCCAGCGGCCAACCGCTCGCGGCGAGCACGAGTCAGGCCGGAGTAGCGACCTTGCCGGGGGTTGAGGCGGTCCAGTAGCTCGCTCCCGACTGGGAATCCGCCGGGACACCCGGGTCCGTGAGCAGTGCTTGCCACGTGACCCACCGGTACTCGTACACACGACCCGGGACCAACCCCGACACCGATGCGGTCACCCGAACGTCGCCGGCGACCATCGACGTGGCGGGCGACGATTGCCACGGCCCCGTGCACGCCTGCGTCGCGGTCGCCACCACGCCCACGGCGCAGATCCGGACCTGCATCCGTGTCGTGGCGGTCATCCACGGCGACCGGAGGACCGCAGAAGAGGTCGCCGAGGTCCGCGTCGCCAAGGCGGTGGCGTTTCCGATCGTGGGGCGGACACCCTTGCCGAGACACGGGCTCGTCGGGAGCAGCCGGAAGTCGCCGGCCGCCGCGTTGCGGTAGCGGGGATCGACGAACGAATTCGACGAGGCGTAGCTGTATCCGGGCTCCCACGAATTGTGGGTCACTGCCGTCGTCGGATTAGTGAACCAGACGCAGTTGTCACGCACGACGTTGCCCCAGCTCGAGGGTGCCTTCGTGCGTGCGTCCGACGACGGAGGGGAGGTGTACGCAGCCTCGTGGTTACCTTGGATGAAGAGCGCGGCCTGGCACTGGTTGCGGGTGTTGCACCACCGGACCCCGTTGGTGACGATGTTGTTCCGGACCACGTTGTTCTCCGGCATGGGCGTGACCGACGTCGAGCCACCGAGTCCCCCGCCGAAGTTCACTGCGGCGAAGTTGCCGTCGAACACGTTGTTCTCGATCAGCGATCCGTCAGCGTCGTTGAAGAGCTGCACGCCGCGGCCGGCCGGGTTGCTGACGATGTTGTTCCGGATGATGGCCCCGCTCGAGTACTCGAGGTAGAAGCCGTGTGCCTGCGGGGACCCGGTGCGAGCGAGGTTGGTACCGCAGTCGTGGACCTTGTTGCCGTCGGCGACGAACCCGGTGACCTTCGGAAGCGTGGGGGACACCTCGCGAATCCCGCCGCCGACGGAGATGCAGATCCGGTTCGGGCTGGAGAAGTCATTGCCGACGAGCTCGATGCCGTTCGCATCGAGAGAGAACGCCGACGTCGTGCCCGCCCCGGGTCCGACGAACGTCAGCCCGGCGAGCTGCACGTGATCGGCTCCGCGGGCCACGACGAGCCGACCGCTGATCACGGGTTCGGTGGTAGCGGTCGGGGACTTGCGAAGCGTCAACGGCTGGGCCGCCGATCCACCGCGAGTGATCCGGTGCTCGACCGTCGCCGAGCCGTACGCCCCGCCGGTAAGGCAGGCGACCACCCCTGTTCCACCGGTGGTGTTCACCACAGCGAGCAGCTTGGGGAGCGACATCGGGGAGGCGGTCGTCAGGCCGGTTCCAGTCGGGCTTCCCGGGCCGACATGGCGGGTGCACGAGGCCGACACGGGTGCGGCACCGGCGGTCCCGGTCTCCGGCGCCGTGCTTGCCAGAGCGGCAATCAGACTCGCCGCGATGATGCGACGGATCGTGGACGTCATGGTCATGGTGTTCATCTGGATCTCCCTCCGGGCGCACCGTGCGTGCTTTGGAATCTTCGGGCGAAAAGTCGCTTCGTTCTGTGCCGCAGCGCACACTTGGTGCGAATGGACGAGCACACGATCGAGACGACTCTCGAAGCTGCCCGCCGGCTGACGGCCCGGGGCGAGCACCTCGGTGCGTACGACCTGATCGAAACCGCGCTCGGCGAGGTGGACACCGGCGACATGAGCGATCGGATCCGCCACCTGCGAGCCCTGGTTCTGGCCCGGGCCGGCAGCGATCACGGCGCGGCGGACGCCCTCACCTCGAGCGGCCTCGAGGCGCGGATCGACGAGCTGCCTGCAGACCTCGCCGAGGATGTGCTGGCCTTGCGAGCGCGCCTGTCGAAGGACCGGGCGTTCCGCACCGGCGATCGCGAGGCGCTGAGTGCGGCGGCACGCGCGTACGAGGCCGCTGCCGACCGAGTGGATCGTCCGTACACGACGGTCAACGCTGCGACGTTGTGGGCCTTGGCGGGCGAGCGCGGCCGCAGCGAACGACTCGCCCGCCGCGCGCGGACGCTCGTCGACCGCACCGACGACGAGACCTACTGGTCGGCCGCAATCC
>CAZVVS010000283.1:0-6655 GCA_964630585.1 uncultured Gordonia sp. | reverse complement strand
CATGAGCCCCGAGTTCGGCTCGACGTGCGCGATCTTCCCGATCGACGCCGAGACGATCAACTACCTGCGCCTGACCGGCCGCACCGACGAGGAGCTCGCGCTCGTCGAGGCCTACGCCAAGGAACAGGGCATGTGGCACAACCCCGAGCGCGAGCCGGAGTTCTCCGAGCACCTCGAGCTCGACCTGAGCACGGTCGTCCCGTCGATCGCCGGCCCGAAGCGCCCGCAGGACCGCATCCTGCTGTCGGAGTCGAAGGTCGCCTTCCGCAAGGACATCCACAACTACGTCGAGGAGCAGCACCCCGCCGAGCACACCTCGCTCGACGAGGCCGTCGAGGAATCGTTCCCGGCCTCCGACCCGGCTGCGCTCTCGTTCGCCGACGACGGCGCGGTGAACGTGCAGTCCGCCGCCAACGGCGCGGAGGGCCGTCCGAGCAAGCCGGTCCACGTGTCCTCGCCCGAGTACGGGGACTTCGTCCTCGACCACGGCGCCGTGGCGGTCGCGGGCATCACCTCGTGCACCAACACCTCCAACCCGTCGGTGATGATCGGCGCGGGCCTGCTCGCCCGCAACGCGGTCAACAAGGGGCTGGCCTCCAAGCCGTGGGTCAAGACCAATATGGCACCGGGTTCGCAGGTCGTCTCCGACTACTACGAGAAGGCCGGCCTGTGGCCGTACCTGGAGAAGCTCGGCTTCTACCTCGGCGGTTACGGCTGCACGACCTGTATCGGCAACACCGGGCCGCTGCCCGACGTCATCAGCAAGGCCGTCAACGAGAACGACCTGTCCGTGACCGCCGTACTCTCGGGCAATCGCAACTTCGAGGGCCGCATCTCCCCCGACGTCAAGATGAACTACCTGGCGAGCCCGCCGCTGGTCATCGCCTACGCACTCGCCGGGACGATGGACTTCGATTTCGAGTCCCAGCCGCTGGGCCAGGACACCGACGGCAACGACGTGTTCCTGAAGGACATCTGGCCGTCGGCGCAGGAGATCGACGACACGATCAAGGCGGCGATCAACGAGGACATGTTCCGAAAGTCCTACGCCGACGTGTTCAAGGGCGACGAACGCTGGCGGAACCTGTCGACGCCTGACGGTGACACCTTCGCGTGGGACGACAAGTCGACCTACGTGCGCAAGGCGCCCTACTTCGACGGCATGGCCATGGAACCCTCGCCGGTGTCCGACATCAAGGGCGCGCGCGTGCTGGCCCTGCTGGGTGACTCGGTGACCACCGACCACATCAGCCCGGCCGGCCCGATCAAGCCGGGCACCCCGGCGGCGCAGTACCTCGACTCGCACGGTGTGGCCCGCAAGGACTACAACTCGCTGGGCAGCCGTCGCGGCAACCACGAGGTGATGATCCGCGGCACCTTCGCCAACATCCGTCTGCAGAACCAGCTGCTCGACGGCGTATCGGGCGGGTACACCCGCGACTTCACGCAGGACGGCGGCCCGCAGGCATTCATCTACGACGCGTCGCAGAACTACCAGAAGGCAGGTATCCCGCTCGTCGTCCTCGGCGGCAAGGAGTACGGCTCGGGCAGCTCGCGCGACTGGGCGGCCAAGGGCACGGTGCTGCTGGGCGTCAAGGCGGTCATCACCGAGTCGTTCGAGCGCATCCACCGCTCCAACCTCATCGGCATGGGCGTCGTCCCGCTGCAGTTCCCGGCCGGCGAATCCGCCAAGTCGTTGGGCTTGACCGGCACCGAGGTGTTCGACATCGAGGGCATCGAGAAGCTCAACGAAGGCGTCACTCCGCGGACCGTGCACGTCACGGCCACCAAGGAGGACGGCGACAAGATCGAGTTCGACGCGGTCGTCCGCATCGATACGCCCGGTGAAGCCGACTACTACCGCAACGGCGGCATCTTGCAGTACGTGCTGCGCAACATGCTGAAGGCTGATGCCTAAGGTCTCCGACGATCGCCTCGCCGCGCGCCGACGAGAAATTCTCGACGGTGCGCGGCGGTGCTTCGCGGAGTACGGCTACGACGGGGCGACGGTCAAGCGCCTCGAGGAGACCACCGGGCTTTCCCGGGGGGCGATCTTCCACCATTTCCGCGACAAGGAGGCACTCTTCCTCGCTCTCGCCGAGGAGGATGCCCACCGAATGGCCGACGTGGCGGCCGAGCAGGGTCTGGTCCAGGTGATGCGCGACATGCTCGCGCGTCCCCAGGACTTCGACTGGTTGGGCACACGCATGGAGATCGCACGCAAGATCCGCACCGACGCGGCCTTCCGCGACGAATGGTTGGCCCGCTCGGCCGAGCTCGACTCGGCGACCCTGTCGCGCCTTCACCGCCAGCGCACCGCCGGCAAGCTCCGCGACGATCTGCCGGCCGAAGTCCTCGTCACCTACCTCGACTTGATCATGGACGGGTTGATCAACCGTCTCGCCATCGGCGAGTCGACCGCGAACCTGGAGGCGGTCCTCGACCTCGTCGAGGCGTCGGTGCGCACCGGTTCACCCGTCTGAGCAAACCGGACACGGCAAAGGCGACCGGACTCCGTCGTGTGGCGATACGCTTCGCCCATGTTCCCCGGAGTCCACGCGGCACGCACCCCCGACAAACCCGCGATCATCGCCCCGGCCACCGGTGAAACGGTCACCTATCGGCAGCTCGACGAGAACTCGACGCGCATCGCGCACTTCCTGCGCGACACCCTGGGACTCGTACCCGGTGAGGTCATCGCCATGGTCACCGACAACGACCTACGGGCGTTCGACGTGTACTGGGCGGCGCTGCGCAGCGGCATGTACGTCACGGCCATCAACCACCACCTGACCGCGCCGGAGACGAACTTCATCCTCGACGACTGTGGCGCAAAGGCCTTGTTCGCCTCCGCGAACGTCGCGGCCGCCGTCGCCGAATCGGACTCCATCGGCGGGCTCGCCACCGACGGTGGACCTAACCGCCGGGTCGCCTGGGGCGGTTCGATACCCGGGTTCGCCGACTATGACGAAGTGCTCGCCGCCGCGTCGGACGCACCGCTGGCCGATCAGCCGCGCGGCACCGACATGCTGTACTCCTCCGGTACCACCGGTCGGCCCAAGGGCATCAAGCCACCGCTGCCGCAGGGCCAGGTCGACGAGGTGCCCGACCTCGTCTCCTCGGTGTTCGGTCCGGTGTACGGCTTCGGCCCCGACACCGTCTACCTCTCCCCCGCGCCGGTGTACCACGCCGCGCCCTTGCGCTATTGCGCGATGGTCAACGCGCTGGGCGGCACGACGATCCTCATGGACCGCTTCGATCCGGAACCGGCGCTGCGCCTCATCGAGGAGTACGACGTCACGCACAGCCAGTGGGTGCCGACGATGTTCGTGCGCATGCTCAAGCTGCCCCCCGAGGTGCGCGAGCGCTACGACGTGTCGAGTATGAAGGTGGCCATCCATGCCGCCGCACCCTGCCCGACAGAGGTCAAGCGGGCGATGGTCGACTGGTGGGGCCCGGTAATCAACGAGTACTACGCGGCGACCGAAGCAGCCGGGGTCTGCCTCATCGGCTCCGACGACGCTCTGGCCCGACCCGGTTCAGTCGGCAAAGCGGCCCTCGGCATCGTCCACATCTGCGACGAGAACGGTGACGAGGTGCCAGCCGGTGAGGTGGGGACCATCTACTTCGAGCGCGACGAGGTGCCGTTCGTCTACCACAACGACCCGGAGAAGACCCGCCAGAGCCAGCATCCCCGCCACGAGACGTGGGCGACGACCGGCGACCTCGGCTACGTCGACTCCGACGGGTTCCTCTACCTCACCGATCGCGCGGCCTTCACGATCATCGTCGGCGGGGTCAACGTGTACCCGCAGGAGTCGGAGAACGTGCTGATCAACCACCCGGCCGTCTACGACGTCGCCGTGATCGGCGTGCCCGACGAGGAGTTGGGCGAGCAGGTCAAAGCATGCGTCCAGCTCGCCGACGGATACGAACCCTCCGACGACTTGGCCGCGGAGCTGATCGCGTACACCCGCGAGTCGCTGGCGGCGTTCAAGACCCCGAGGACGGTGGACTTCCTCGACGAGCTGCCCCGCACGCCCACCGGCAAGATGGTCAAGGGCGAACTGCGCAAGAGGTATGGATAAGGAGAAGCGCATGAGTTCGGACAAGAGCCTCATCCCGCACGTCGTATTCGGCGAGCCCGTGGAGCGCGCCGGGACGACCGTCATCCCCGTGACGAGGGAGGGCCGCTTCACCTCCAAAGCGGTCGGGGCGGTCGTGATCGATCCGAGCGGAGAGTCGAAGTGGGTCGCCGCCGTCGACTACGACCGGATCGCCAAGATCGGCCTCCTCACCGGGCTGGTCACCGGCACGATTGCCACGCTGGCCGTTCTGCGGCAACCGCCGTGGCCGTCGCAGGAGACGATGCTCGAAATGCACCGGTCCGGCCTCGCTGCTAAGCGAGCTCGATGAGCTCCTGGTAGTCCTGCGACCAGTGGTCCTCGGTACCGTCGGGCAACAGGATCACCCGCTGCGGGTCGAGTGCGGCGGCGGCTCCCGGATCGTGGGTCACCAGGACCACCGCACCGGTGTAGCTGCGCAGCGCGTCGAGCACCTGTTCGCGCGACACCGGGTCGAGGTTGTTGGTCGGCTCGTCGAGCAGCAAGACGTTCGCCGCCGACGACACCAGTCCGGCCAGGCTCAGTCGCGTCTTCTCGCCGCCCGATAGGGTGCCGGCCGGCTGCTCGAGCTGCGCGCCGCTGAACATGAACGCACCGAGTAGGCCGCGCAGGTCCTGCTCCCCCGCGTCGGGCGCTGCGTGGCGGATGTTCTCCCAGACCGTCGCATCGTCGTCGAGGGTGTCGTGCTCCTGCGCGAAGTAGCCGATCTTCAAGCCGTACCCCGGCTCAAGGCTCCCGGCATCGGGCTTCTCCACCCCGGCCAGCAGGCGCAGCAATGTCGTCTTGCCCGCACCGTTGAGACCGAGCACGACGACCCGACTGCCCTTGTCGATGGCGAGGTCGACGCCGGTGAAGATCTCCAGCGACCCGTAGGTCTTGGTCAGGCTCGACGCCATCAACGGCGTCTTCCCGCACGAGGCCGGCTGCGGGAACCGGATCTTGGCGGTGCGATCGGCCACCCGCTCCGCGTCGAGCTCGTTGATCATGCGTTCGGCGCGTTTGAGCATGTTCTGCGCCGCCGTCGCCTTGGTGGCCTTGGCACCCAGCTTGGCCGCCTGTGTGCGCAGGGCGGCGGCCTTCTTCTCGGCGTTGGCGCGCTCCCGACGACGACGAGCCTCGTCGGTTGCGCGGGCATCCAGGTACTTCTGCCAGCCCATGTTGTAGACGTCGGCCTCGCCACGCACCGCATCGAGGAACCACACCTTGTTGACGACGTCGGCAAGCAGGTCGACGTCGTGGCTGATCACGACCAGCCCGCCGTCGTGGTTCTGCAGGAAGGAGCGCAGCCAGGTGATGGAGTCGGCGTCGAGGTGGTTGGTCGGCTCGTCGAGGAGCAGCGTCGTCGTCGACTTGCCGCCTTCGTCGGATGCGGCGAAGAGGATCCGCGCCAACTCGACGCGGCGGCGCTGACCGCCCGACAGCGTCGAGAGCTGCTGGCCCAACACCCGGTCGGGCAGGCCCAGGTTGTGGCAGATACGGGCCGCATCGGACTCGGCGACGTAGCCGCCGAGGGCGGCGAAGCGCTCCTCGAGGCGGCCGTAGGCGCGTACGGCCTTGTCCCGGGCGCCGTCGTCGACGAGTTCGGCCATGAGGAGCTGCTGCTTCTCCATGTCGCGCACCAGGGCATCGAGGCCGCGTGCCGAGAGAACTCGGTCCTTCGCGAGGACCGAAAGGTCGCCCTCCTTCGGGTCCTGCGGGAGGTAGCCGACCTCACCGCTGCGCACGATGGTGCCGGCGTAGGGCTCGGTCTCACCGGCCAGGATCCGCAGCGAGGTGGTCTTGCCCGCACCGTTGCGGCCGACGAGGCCGATCCGGTCACCGGGGCCGATGCGCAGCACCGTCTCGGGCGCCGCCAGCAGGGTCCGGGCGCCCGCGCGGACTTCGAGGTCAGTGGCGGTGATCATGACCAATCGAGTCTACGGTCCGCACTGGGCGGGTCTGAAATCGTTCGCCGTGCCGCCTCGCTACCCTGAGCGCCATGTCCCCCGGCGCCGCGCACGCGGCCGCCGACCTCGTCGTGATCGGCGCGGGACCGGCAGGCACCGCGCTGGCACATCGGGCCGCCGCGGCGGGCCGCAGCGTCATCCTCGTCGATCCTGACCCGTCGCGCCCCTGGTCACAGACGTTCGGCGTCTTCATCGACGAGTTGCCGGCCTGGCTTTCCCCGGAGTGCTTTGCCTCGCGCAGCGAGACCGTCACGGTGTACACGCCGCAGCGGCAGGTGCTCCCCCGTCCCTACGCGGTGCTCGACAACACCTGTCTTCGGGCCGCTCTGTCGTTGTCGGAGGTGACGATAGTCACCGCCTCGGCGATGCATGCCGACACCCGCCGGGTCACTCTGTCCGACGGCAGCACGGTGACAGCGGCCGTCGTCGTCGATGCGAGCGGTCGGACAGCCTCGTCCGACACCCCCCTCCCGCGCCAGCGCGCCTATGGCGTCATCGGCCACCTCGACTCCGACGCGGAGACCGTGCTCATGGATTGGCGTCCACCGGCGCCAGGGACTCCCACACCACCAACGTTCAGCTACC